>CAMLLI010000216.1 GCA_946480685.1 uncultured Flammeovirgaceae bacterium
AAGCTGGCCTTTTTGAGTGGATATTGTCCGATGGTGTAACTGGCAACACGCCTGATTTTGATTCAGGAAAGTCCAGGTTCGAGCCCTGGTCGGACAACCAGAATAAGAATCCCGCTTATGCGGGATTCTTCGTTTGTAAAACGGAATCAGATAATGAGAAACTGATAACGACTAACGGCACTAACCATGGCAGTTAAAATCTTTAGCGGAAGAGCTACAACCTACCTGGCTGAGAAAATCGCCAACGCTTATGGAGAGCGCTTAGGTGAAGTAAACTATCAGCAATTCAGTGACGGTGAAATGTCGCCCTATATTACTGAATCCGTTCGCGGCCATGAAGTATTCCTGATTCAATCAACCTTCCCTCCTGCTGATAACCTGATGGAATTATTGTTAATGGTAGATGCGGCCAAACGTGCCAGTGCATCCAGCGTTAACGTTGTGATTCCATATTTCGGATATGCTCGCCAGGATAGAAAAGATAAACCACGTGTTGCTATAGCAGCGAAGCTTCATGCTAATCTGATATCAGCAGCCGGAGCATCACGCATTATGGCGTGCGACTTACACGCAGATCAGATCCAGGGTTTCTTTGATATACCTGTGGATCACCTCGATGGCTCCTATATATTCGTTCCGTATCTTAAATCATTAGGTCTTTCTGATATCATGTTTGCATCTCCGGATGTGGGTGGTATAAAGAGAGCAAGAGCGTTTGCTAAATTCTTTGATGCTGAACTTGCTGTTTGCGACAAGCACAGAAAAGAAGCCAACAAAGTTGAGTCGATGCGATTGATTGGTGAAGTAGATGGTAAAGATGTTATACTTGTTGATGATCTCGTTGACACAGCCGGAACGATCTGTAAAGCTGCTGCTCTTCTGAAAGAGAAAGGAGCTAAATCAGTACGCGCGGTTTGTACACACGGTGTACTGTCGGGTAAAGCGTATGAGAACATCGATAACTCTATGCTGGAAGAAATTGTGATCTCCGACACCATTCCGTTGAAGAAAGAAAGTCCTAAAATCAAAGTGCTTTCAGTATCAACACTGTTCGCGAAAGCGATCCGTAAGATTCACGACAATGAGTCGATCAGCTCACTCTTCATTAAACTTTAATTCAGAAACTTTTAATTAAACAATTATATACTATGAAAACTGTTGAGATTATAGGGTATAAAAGAGCAAATCTCGGCAAGGCTGGTTCCCAGAAGTTACGGGACGAGGGTCTTGTTCCCTGCGTACTGTACGGAGGAAATGAACAAATTCATTTTTATTCTCCGATGATTCTGTTCCGCGAACTGGTTTATACCAACGAAGCACACTTTGTTCACATCAACATTGAAGGTGAAGAAGCTCAGGCAATTATTCAGGAAGTTCAGTTCCACCCGGTAAGTGAAGTAATTCTTCACGCTGATTTTCTGCGCATCTCTGAAGACAGAAAAATCAAAATGAACATTCCGGTTCGTTTGGTTGGTCAGGCGAAAGGAGTTGCTAAAGGCGGTACACTTGTTCGCAAGCGCGCTGCTTTGAAAGTATACGGCTTCCCGAAAGATATGCCCGATCATATCGATGTAGAAGTATCTGATCTTGATTTCCACCACGCTATTAAGATTGGTGATATGAAGATCGATGGTCTTGAGTTCCTGGATCCTAAACAAGCAACTATCGCTGCTGTTGAAGTTCCCCGCGCTGCTAAAATGGCTGCTGATGAAGCTGCGGCTGCTCCTGCTGAAGGTGCTGCTCCTGCTGCCGGTGCGAAGAAAGAAGCTCCTAAGAAAGAAGAAGGTAAAAAGTAATTTGATACCTGAATCATATTCAAAATCCTTCCTGGCAACGGGAAGGATTTTTTGTTTATTACCGTTTCGAATGAAATCTTTGAACCTGGTAATGAATCACGATTATCATTTTTATACCGATGAAGTATTTAGTTGCAGGACTTGGTAACATTGGCGCAGAGTACGAACTGACACGCCATAATATTGGATTTCTGATACTCGATCAGCTAGCTGACCAGCTAAAAGTAAATTTCACAACGGACAGGCTGGCGGAAAAAGCAGAGTTTAAATTCAAAGGTCGCAGTATACATTTGATTAAACCCACTACCTATATGAACCTGAGTGGTAAAGCTATAGCGTATTGGTTGCAGGATCTGAAGATACCGAAGGAGAATTTACTGGTGCTCGTTGATGATCTCGCGCTTCCCTTCGGCAGTCTGCGGCTGCGCACCAAAGGCAGCTCTGCCGGACACAACGGGTTAAAGAATATAGAACAACTTCTCGGTGGACAGGACTATTCACGGCTGCGCTTTGGCATTGGTAATGATTTCGGTAAAGGACAACAGGTAGATTTTGTGTTGAGTAATTTTGACAAGGCTGAATTCGAAAAGCTGCCAGAGGTAATTAACAAGGCAAACGAAATGGTGTTATCGTTCTGTACCATCGGTCCGGAGCGCACGATGAGCGTCTTTAATAATTAATATATAGTGCAATGAAGAACCAGGTACATATAGCTATACAAATTGTTCCGATATCCAAAGGACACCCCTACCCGATCATTGACAAAGCGATTGAAGTTATTGATAAGTCTGGTGTAGCCTATAAAGTAGGCGCCATGGAAACCGTGATGCAGGGAGATTACGATACATTAATGCGCGTTGCTAAAGAAGCCCAGCAGATCTGCCTGGAATCCGGAGCGGATGAAGTTGTGGTGACTATGAAAGTACACGCCCGTAAAAACGGAGATGTAAACTGGGAGGAAAAAGGCATTCAATAAAATTACTGAATGCCTTATATATTTTAGGATACGGTAGACCCCGGTAAAACTATATCTGTAGGCTGAACAAGTTTCAGCTTGCCGTCTTTATCTTCCGCCATCAGAATCATTCCCTGTGATTCGATGCCCATCATTTTGCGGGGAGCCAGGTTCGCGATGAATGTAACCTGCTTGCCCACCATCTCTTCAGGTGTATAGTGCAGCGCTATACCACTTAATATAGTTCTGCCTCCCAACCCATCATCTACACGCAGCTTCAGAAGTTTATTGGACTTCTCCATTTTTTCTGCAGATGTTACCGTACCGATGCGTATATCCAATTTAGAAAAGTCATCAAATACGATTTCAGGTTTCAAAGGCTTCACGGGATTTTCAGTAGTGGTTGCAGGAGCAGCAGCCTGTTGAGGTTTCTTTAAACGTTCAACTTGTTTTTCGATCTCTGTATCCTCCACGTTTCTATACAACAGTTCTGCTTTATTCAGTTGATGCTGTGGAGAAACTATATGCACGAGTTCTTCTTTCTTCCAGAAATCTTTACGGCTCTGTTCAAGCTCGCTGTTCAATTGTCTGCGTATACTCGCTGCACCATCCGGCAGAAACGGTTCACTAGCCAACGCTATATTTCCAACAACCGTTAATGCATAGTTCAATATAGATCCTACAGCTTCCATGTCTTCTTTAGCAAGTTTCCATGGTTCTGTATCGGCTAAAAATTTATTACCAATGCGCGCCAGGTTCAGCATCTGGAATTGAGCTTCACGGAAACGGAAGTTCTTCAACGCATCACCCATTTCTTTTACTGATTTATTCAGATCAGTATGAGCCTGATTATATAGCGACAAGATCCGCTTTCTCCGGTCGTCTGTGCCCGGCAACTCATGCTCAGAAGGAACTTTACCGTCAAAGTATTTCCAAACGAGCACCATTACCCGGTTCACAAAATTACCGAGTATAGCTACCATCTCGCTGTTTACTTTCTGTTGATAATCTTTCCAGGTAAAGTCAGCGTCTTTTGTTTCCGGAGATATAGAGGTTAATACATAGCGCAGCTCATCTCTTCTGCCGGGTAAATCCTGAAGATACTCGTGCAGCCAAACGGCATGATTACGCGAAGTGGAAAGTTTATCACCTTCGAGATTCAAAAATTCATTGGCAGGAACGTTATCCGGAAGTATATAATCTCCGGCCGCTTTCAACATCGATGGAAAGATGATACAGTGGAATACTATATTATCCTTACCGATAAAATGTATCAGTCGGGTTTCCGGATCTTTCCAATACTTTTCCCAATCGTTCGGCTTCAACTCTTTTGTCGCCGATATATACCCTATAGGAGCATCGAACCAAACGTATAGCACTTTGCCCTTTGCATCCGGCAGCGGCACCGGAATTCCCCAGTCAAGGTCACGTGTAATGGAGCGTGGTTGAAGCCCCTGGTCGAGCCATGATTTACATTGTCCGTATACGTTGGTCTTCCAGTCTTTATGACCTTCGATCAACCATTCTTTTAACCAGCCTTCAAACTTATTCAGCGGGAAGTACCAATGTTTCGTTGGTTTCAGCACGGGTGTATTACCGGAAACAGTAGACCGTGGGTTGATAAGCTGCTTGGGACTTAAACTCGTACCACACTTCTCGCACTGATCGCCATACGCATTCGGATTACCACAGTTGGGACATGTACCGATGATATAGCGGTCAGCCAGAAATATACCTTCCTGCTCATCGAAGTATTGATCCGAAGTCTCTTCTATGAAAAGATCCTGATCATATATCTTCTTGAAAAATTCCTGTGCAGTTTCGTAATGCACCGCGTTGGAAGTGCGTGAGTAAATATTGAAGGAGATACCAAAATCTTCAAAGGCCTTCTTCATCAGTCCGTGATACTTATCAACGAAAGCCCGGGGCTCTACACCCTCTTTACGGGCACCTAACGTAATGGCTACACCGTGCTCATCCGAGCCACAGATAAAGACTACATCTTCGCCTCGAAGCCTGAGGTAGCGAACGTAAGTATCAGCCGGTAAATATGCACCAGCAATATGGCCGATGTGAAGCGGACCGTTGGCATACGGCAGAGCAGCCGTAATGGTATATCGTTTAAAGTCTGTCATGATTCAAAATGCACGAGCGTGCAAAGATGATAATAGAAACGGAGGTAAAAAAATTCCTTCTGCGATCAGATAGAAGGCTTTTCGGAGTCATCGTCCTGTTTAGGAGGTGTAGTCGGGAAGAGCACGTAGAATTCAGTATAACCTTCAGGCGTGGTGAGAAGTCCTACCCTGCCGCCAAGCTTGGCCGTTGCTGTCTTAACGATATAGAGACCAATACCGCCCGTCTCCGAGCGTTCTGATGCCCGAAAGAACATCCGAAAGAGTTTGCCAGGGTTAGCCTCGCTAATGCCAATACCGTTGTCTATAACGCGCACACGCACCTGCCCCTGCCCGCTTGTATTGACATGAATATCCACGAAAGAATCAACGCGATCAGACTCGTTATAGAATTTGATAGCGTTATCAATAAGATTTTCAAGTACGATACGGATCAACTCCTTGTCGGAAAGTATAGTAGCATTATCCTCAACATATCGTCTGATCTTGAGTTTCTGCGGAAGTCCTTTCTTCTTCTCCAGTAACAACACATCATTGATGATGGTATCAAAATCAATTCGTGCAACGCTGAGTTTTGAGTTGTTAATCTGGTTGATGATCAGCAATCGGGTAAGTATAGTATTCAGTCGTTCGGCAGTGGTATCAAGCTTGCTGAGGTAATCAAGCGCCACCGGATCTTTCACATCCATCAACGCCACGTTACACATACCCTTCAAACTCGCGAGAGGTCCGCGTATATCATGCGAAGTTTTGTAGATGAAATTATCGAGTTCGTCATTCACTTGTTTGAGTGATTGATTCACGCGTTCCAGGTCTACGGTCTTCGCTTCAACTTCTTTGTCGAGGTATTTATTCTTGTCTTCAAGCAGTTTGTTCTGCTCTTCAATTACCTCCTTCGCTTCAGACAACTGCGCATTCACGCGCTTGATCGTACGATTACTCCGTTGCAATACCAACACCAGCAACCCTGCAAGCATCGCTATAATGGCTATAGCTATATTCAGATCGCGTTGCTGTTTAATTACTTCTTCTTTTGCCGCGATGGTGGCGATGTTTTCGCGTTCCTCGTAATCCGTCTGTACCTTCGTAAGATTCTCGATCAAGGATTCACTGTAAATACTATCTTTTAAGTGAATGTACTTCTCCTGATAAGACGCGGCCTGTTCATAATCTTTTGTCTTGTTAAACAAATCTGAAAACGCCCTATAAATTTCGATCAAGAGAAGATTATATTCGGTTGACTTTCCAATAGATTCTGCTTCTGCAAGAGATTCATTTGCACTCTGCACTTCATTGAGCTTAATATATATTCTTGAGAGATAGACAAGATTTTCCAGTTGCCATCTTTTATTATCTGCCTCTTTAGCCACCGTGTACGATTCAAAGAAAAAAGTCTTTGCTGGTATATACACGGTATTTTCATTTGTCCGTTCAGCTTCGATGAAATATGAGACGCCTAATCCAAATTTACCTTCGATTTGAATTATCTTACTACAGGTACTGTCACATACTTTTAGGCCCTCTTTTATAAATTCTCTGGCCTGTTTATAATTAGTAAGTTGATTGTAGCATAGCCCCAGGTTGATTAGTAAACGATCCAGATCAAATGAATCATTCATTTCTCTTTTCAAATTGAGTGCCTTTTCATAATACCGGATCGCAGTCTCATAGTTCTTTAACTTAAAATATACCAACCCGATATTATTTAACGTGATACTAATTTCGTCCTTTTTACCTTCTCTCTCACGAATAACTAAGGACTGAAAATGATACTTCAAAGCCTCATCATACTCTGCGCGAAAAGTATGAGACAAGGCAAGAGCATTTAAGATTTTTTTCTCTTCGTCTGAAAGGTTGTTTCGTTGCGCTACGGGTAAGATACTGGTGAGGATACCAATAGCAGCATTCAAATCATCGAGGCGTCTTAGAATTTGCGCTTGTATACGAGATGACTTTACTATTTGAGCGCTATCACCTAACGTAGTTGCCATTTCACGTGCTTCAACTGCATAGCGTAAGGCGTTATGATTATCCTTGTCCGCTAATTCAATAGCAAGATTGCTTAATAGGTCATATCGGTTTTTCCCAGAAGAATTCTCCAACGCTTTTTTGAGCGAATCT
>CAMLLI010000217.1 GCA_946480685.1 uncultured Flammeovirgaceae bacterium
TTCCGCCATCCACCGGAACATTGATACCATTTATATACCCGGCAGCCGGTGTTGTCAGGAATGCTATAGCTGCTGCCACCTCATGCGACTCTGCTATACGTCCCGCGGGTATCTCACGTATCATATCTTGTTTCGCGTCATCAAACGTTTTGCCTGCCTTCTGTGCATTTGAATTGATGAGCGATTCAAGTCGACCGGTCATCGTTGAGCCGGGTAATACATTATTTACCGTTATACCAAACGGAGCAAGCTCCAGCGAAAGTGTCTTGGACCAATTTGCAACAGCACCACGAATCGTATTGGACACACCCAGACCACGAATTGGAATTTTAACCGATGTTGATATAACATTAATAATTCTGCCATACTTTGCTTTCTTCATGCCGTCAACCAAAGCCTGCACAAGAATATGATTGCACAGCAGGTGATTAGAGAACGCCTGAATAAAATCTTCCGTACGCGCATCAATAGCTTGTCCTGCAGGTGGGCCGCCGGTATTGTTCACCAGTATATGTACCGTGTGCGTGCGCGTATAGTCTGTTACTTTATTTCGAAGATCGTCCGGTGCATTAAAATCAGCTACGATATAATCGTGTTCCACACCATTCGCGGCTGCCAATTCTTTCAGCACGGATTTAAGTTTATCTTCGTTGCGGGCGATCAATGTAACACGCGCGCCCAATAGTGCGAGTTCCACCGCTGAAGCCTTTCCTATACCTTGCGTGCTGCCGCATACTATGGCGTGCCTGCCAGTTAAATCAAGATTCATGAATAAAGCTATGTATGTGAATTGTTGCTAAATTTAAGAAGGAATAGATGGTTTAACACAACCGTATCAAAACTTAAAAAGTATTATATGGCTATTCGCAGACCTTTTAACCTCAATCAATGGATCCGCGACAACCGCGATCTGCTGAAGCCCCCGGTGGGCAATAAGAATTTATATGCTGATGCCGGTGACTATATCGTAATGATTGTGGGTGGCCCCAACGCCCGCAAAGATTATCATTACAATGAGACAGAAGAATTATTTTATCAACTTGAAGGCGATATAAATGTGCGCATACAGGAAGATGGTAAACCGGTAGATATACCTATACGGCAAGGTGAAATGTTTCTGCTCCCGGCACGCGTTCCCCATCGACCGGAACGACCTGCCAATTCCATTGGACTTGTGATTGAGTGCAAGCGTATTGAAAAAGAAATTGAAGACGGACTGATCTGGTTTTGTGATGCGTGCAACAACAAGCTTCATGAGTACCGTTTCCACCTTGATAATATTGAGAAAGATTTTATTCCGCGCTTTCGCGAGTTTTATGGGTCGGCATCATTGCGAACGTGCAGTAAATGCGGAACGGTAATGGAGGCTGATTCGCGGTTTGTATAAGTGTATAGATGAAGTCATTATAGCATGCAAGGAAGAGCTTATTATTCATCTCCTGTGGGAGACCTTTTAGTAGAATCGGAGCACGACAAGATCATTACCGTAGGTTTTCTGAGAGACAGCAAGAAAGAAGAGACACCTACTGCTACAACCGATCAATGTATAGCAGAACTGGAAGAGTATTTTTATAAGGGACGTAAATTCTTCGATGTAGAACTCGATTTGCGCGGTTCTGCATTTCAACAGAAAGTATGGAACGCGCTGTTGACAATTCCGTACGGAACAACTACTTCGTATGAAGATATAGCGATACGTGTTGGTGATCTCAAATCAATTCGTGCTGTAGGACTGGCCAACGGTCAAAATCCAATTGCTATTATTGTACCATGCCATCGCGTGATTGGTAAAAGCGGTAACCTGACGGGCTACGGTGGCGGACTTGAGAATAAAGAATGGCTGCTTTATCACGAGGGGGCTATCCGCAGGCAGTTGTCACTCTTCTGAAAAGTGCTGTTCGTTATCCGTTATTCGTTCGTTGTTATCCGTTACTCCTTCTTGTATAGCAGACGGCATTAAATTTTACGTAACTTATTTCGTATACATCGCTCCGCTATGAAATTCAAGAACAGTTTACAGTTTGCCAAGAAGTCAGACCGGGAAGATCCGCTTCGCAGTTACCGGAATAAATTTCTGATTCCTAAAATCAACAATAAACAATCCATTTACCTGATCGGTAATTCGCTGGGGCTTCAACCTAAAACTACCAAGCAGTTCATTAACCAGGAGCTTGAGGATTGGGCGAAGTTAGGTGGCGAAGGTCATGTTCACGCTCGTAATCCCTGGCTATACCATCACCGACTTGCAAAGAAAACGCTGGCCGCGTTGGTTGGCGCTAAACCTTCTGAAGTTGTTGCCATGAATCAACTCACCATCAACCTTCATTTAATGATGGTGTCGTTTTATATACCCACCACCGAGCGGTATAAAATTATAGCAGAAGCCGGTGCTTTTTCGTCTGACCAATATGCATTTGAATCACAAATAAAATTTCACGGTCTGAATCCTGACAAAGTACTGATCGAATTAAAACCACGGGAAGAAGAATATACGCTGCGCACCGAAGATATAATCCGCGCCATTACAGAACACGGTCGCGAAACAGCCTTGGTAATATTGGGAGGTGTTCAATATTATACCGGCCAGCTATTTGATATACCGAAGATCACCGCAGCGGCACATAGCGTTGGTGCTATAGCTGGCTTTGACCTGGCACATGCTGTTGGAAATATACCCTTGAACCTGCACAAAGATGAAGTTGACTTCGCTGTATGGTGTAGCTATAAATATCTAAATGCCGGTCCGGGTGCCATAGCAGGTGCCTATATACATGAGAAGTATGAGCGCAATACCGAGTTACCACGCTTTGCCGGCTGGTGGGGATATGACGAAAGCGAACGCTTCAACATGCAGAAAGGTTTTAAACCGATGAAAGGTATAGATGGGTGGCAGGTATCCAATGTACCGGTATTTCAGAATGCAGCATTACTGGCATCACTGGAAATATTCCAGGAAGCAGGGATAAAAGCTTTACGCAAAAAGAGTATAGCCCTTACTTCTTATCTCGAGTATATTTTAAAAGAGATCGATCCGCTGGAGAATACGCTAAAAATTATAACACCCCCTAATCCGGAGGAACGCGGATGTCAACTCTCTGTCTTCACAAAGCAAAACGGCAAGAAAATATTTCAACAATTAAACAAAGCAGGCGTTATAAGCGATTGGCGCGAGCCGAATGTTATTCGCGTAGCCCCCGTTCCTCTGTACAATACATTTGAAGAAGTTTATCAGGTAGGAGAAATCATAAACGATCTCCTTACATGAGCAAGGCGATAAAACACATCGCGATAAGCGGAGCAGGACTTGTAGGCTCATTGCTCGCTATATATTTATGCAAGCGCGGCTATAAAGTTACCGTCCTGGAACGCAGACCGGATATACGAAAGAACGCATTACTCGCAGGTCGCTCCATCAACCTGGCATTAAGCAATCGCGGCATACGTGCACTGGAAGAAACAGGACTTGCCGATGCTATCCGAAAAGTAACGATCCCGATGCACGGCCGCATCATGCATGATATACTTGGCAACCTTACTTTTCAACCGTATGGTAAGCAGGGAGAGTTTATCAACTCGGTATCGCGCAGTAGCCTGAACGTTGTGTTAATGAATGCCGCAGAAGCAGCGGGTGCCAGCCTTCATTTCAATCAACGTGTAATGGAAGTTGATGCAGAAAAAACTTCCGTTAGTATAGCATCGCAGGAAAACGAAATCAAAGAATATACTTTTGACCTGATTATCGGGGCAGATGGAGCTTTCTCTACTGTACGACAATCCCTGCAGCGTTACGATCGGTTTGATTTCTCGCAAAGCTATATCGATCATGGCTATAAAGAATTACATATACCCGCAACCGCGGCCGGTGAATTTCAACTGGAGAAAAATGCGCTGCATATCTGGCCGAGACAAAGCTATATGATGATAGCGCTTCCGAATCCGGATGGCAGTTTTACCTGTACACTATTCTTTCCATTTGAAGGCAAATCTTCATTTGACATACTGCAAACGGAAGAGACTGTTCATAATTTCTTTGTGAATGCATTTCCGGATGCAACGCGACTCATGCCTTCATTGTCCACCGACTTCTTTAGCAATCCTACCTCATCGCTTGTTACGATGAAGTGTTATCCGTGGGTGCGCAATAAAATTTTACTCATCGGCGATGCTGCCCATGCTATCGTTCCTTTTTTCGGACAAGGTATGAATGCAGGCTTTGAAGATTGTCGTATTCTGAATTCGCTGCTCGACAGCTATACCAACAACTGGGACGATGTACTGCCGGCATTTCAAAAGCAACGCAAGCCTGACGCAGATGCTATCGCACAACTGGCACTTGATAATTTTGTAGAGATGCGCGACCTGGTAGCAGATGCAGATTTTTTGCTCCGGAAGAAAATCGAAGCACGACTTCACGCGCTATATCCTGATAAATGGATACCGCTATATTCCATGGTAACATTTAAGGATGATATCCGGTACTCCGAAGCCTACACCATCAGCCGTTCACAAGCAAAGATCATGAACGAAGTGATGAGCAGACCCGGAATACAGGATCAATGGGAATCGCTGGACTTCAAAACTATAGCAGAGTCTCTTCAGCGATAGTTAAGGAAGCACAGGCGCGAGTTCATATTCAAATTTGTAATCTTCAGAAAACTCTTCGGAAACAATAAGGTGTCGCCACTTTATAGAGGTGACAAGTGACCCGCTATAGGTATATTCGAATATCTGCGAAGTAAGGAAATCCGTTCCCGGTATATCATAACTTGCTGTGAGCGGATTATTTTTAGAGAATCTGCTGATATAGTTGACCTCAAATTCATAAGGTGTTCCCAATACAAAAGGCGGCTCGCCCTCGTAAATATGCTCACCGGCCAGCGGTTCGAACCAAAGTCTTCCAACCGGAAAAAAGGCAGGATTCCCTACTGCGTTCGCCAGCATCCGGAAAGGGTTTATCTTATTATCAAAAGTGCCGGCAGAATAAATCCATTTCCCTTCTTCATCCGGAACATCGCCTTCATACATATCCGTGAGGTTATCGCCATCATATAACGTTTTAAAGTCAACTTCATACGGCCATTCCAAGGGTGTAAACTGGTGTATGCCTACTATATCACCTCCGGCATTGTAGGTAATAATATCCTTTTGATAGGCATTACCATATTGTTTAAGATCGATCTCTGTTATACCATGTGGTCCTTGCGTAAACGTATAGATATACTTGGCAGTCGCTTCATTGGGGATATATATTTCAGCTTTGTAAAGTTTGTCAGATTCATCATAATAGAACAACAGTTTACTGCTATCTGACAAAAGCTCCGTCAATCGCCCGACTGAATTGTAATGCGCGCTATACCAGATGTTCTCCCAATACATTTTTCGGATACGAACCTTCTTTGCAATGTGTTCTGGTATACAGGACTGGACAATAAGCAAAATGGCAAGCACACCTATGCCCGCAAGAGTTTTAATTGTTTTTTTCATAAAAGTAACTGTTAACGTTTTTTGTTGTTTATAGTATTAATCTTCTGCTGACGAGAAGCCACACGTATAGGCGAAAGCATATTTATTGGTACCGGCCAGATCATCTGTCCACACAAGCGACTCAACATACGATGATGTATATACGTAAGCAAAATCCTGCGGCTGCTGTACTTCGGGACCACCACCCACAGGAACTTCGTATATACCTTTGCCGGGATTATTCTTTGAAAATATATTCAGAAATGAGATATCATACTGAACTACCGGGAAAGACACAATATTGCACACCGGGAAGAACGCAGGGTTGCCTACAGCTTGCGCCAGTAACTTGAAAGGATTTGTTTTTTTGTCGTAAGCCGAGCCGGTATATCCCGTAAAAGGATTACCATTTACAGTACCGCTCACAAACGACACATTTCCGCTGCTATATGACAGATCCTTTCGTATCACAAATGTAGGAGGATCGCCAGGACCGCCACCGTATTCACTTTCAACAAGGTAATCTATAACGGTTGGAGAGGCGTAGTGGAAGTCAAAGTGTCTCCTGAATCCGTACGAGTCATATACATTCGATTCTACAATACCGAACGGGCCGTGTGTAAAATCAAAGCTATATTCCGGAGCTGGATTACCAGTATATATTTCCGCACTGGTCAATTGGTTCGCTCCGTTATAGTGAAAGAAAATTTTACTGACGGCAGCTTCCAGTTTTACAAGCCTGCCGGAACTACTGTAGTAGGCTTTATGCCATTCGTCTTCGAGGTAAACTTTATCGATGCGACATGTACGACAAGGGTGCGAATCATCGCACGAGGAGATCGCGATGAGGCAAAGCAATAGCGATGCGCCCATCAGCATTTTGAGGGTTTTCATAATTAAGAGAGGGTTTAAATTTTATACGATAGAAAAGTTATTAAAAAAGTAAGTAGCAGCAGCAGACCTTCGTATATTTATTAAATACGTTCCAACGCTTAGCAAGTATATACTGCTATATTTTAATTTGCTGTTACTGCACTTTGAATAGCGCTTTCATCGAAGAGATCATCCTTGATGTGAATTTTATACTCTTCGTATCGTTCGAACACGTCCTGTATATAGTTAACAGGTTCTTCACACTTACAATAGCCGGCAGAGACAACCGGGTCGCGGTAAAATTTAGGGTCAGATTTTTTCAGCAAGTAGGTTTGAACGTTATCATCCCACAACGACACGCTTTTATCCTTTCCATGTTTTTGCAATAACTTCTTCGCATCGAGTATATGCGACAATCCTGCGTTATACGATGCAAGCACAAACTTGAGACGTTGCACCGAATCAGGCACTGATTTTTTCCAATACTTATCGAGGTACTTCAAATAGCTCACACCGGCATTGAGACTTTGCTGCGGATCGTTTACATTTTTAGCACCGTAACGTTTTGCTGTCTCCGGCATAAGCTGCATCAGCCCCCTGGCACCGGCCCACGACTCTTCCTGCGGATTAAATTTCGATTCCTGGTAAATTACGGCTGC
>CAMLLI010000218.1 GCA_946480685.1 uncultured Flammeovirgaceae bacterium
CTTCACCGGTACCTTGTGTCGGCATACCATCTTCATCGACAGTAATTTTATAGTATTCAGGACGATACAAGAACATTACGATATCGGCATCCTGTTCGATAGATCCCGATTCACGCAAGTCAGAAAGCTGCGGACGCTTATCTCCACCACGGGTTTCAACGCTACGACTCAACTGCGACAGTGCGAGCACCGGTACATTCAGTTCTTTTGCTATACCTTTCAGGGCTCGCGAGATAGACGCGATCTCCTGTTCGCGGTTACCGCCCTGGTCACCTTTCATCAGCTGCAGGTAGTCGATCACCACGATCTGTATACCGTGTTCCGCTTTCAACCTGCGGCACTTCGCACGAAGTTCGAGTATAGATATAGCAGGAGTATCGTCTATAAATATAGGTGCTGTAGTAAGCTTGGTTGTTTTGTGCACGAGCTGTTTCCACTCGTGATCGGCCAGATTACCTTTCTTGATCTTTTCACTTTCCAGTTCTGCTTCGGCAGAGATCATCCTGTTTACGAGCTGGATCGATGCCATCTCCAACGAGAATATAGCTACCGGTATCTTGAATTCAACGGCTGCGTTACGCAATGCAGAAACCACGAATGCAGTTTTACCCATACCCGGACGAGCTGCGATAATAACAAGGTCAGAACGTTGCCATCCGGAAGTAACACGGTCGAGTTCTGTAAATCCACTCGGCACACCGGTCAAGCCATCTTTATGTTCTTTCAACACCTGCAATTCCTGTATAGCACGTGCCATCAGGTTTCGCATGTTGTCGTAGTTCTTCTTCAGGTTCGACTCGGAGATTTCGAAAACAGATTGCTCCGTCTTATCGAGTAATTGGAATACATCGGTTGTGTCTTCGTAAGCATCGTGCTGGATCTGTGAAGCGATCTGGATCAGTTCGCGCTTGATCGCCATCTCGACAATAACACGTGCGTGATACTCCACGTTGGCGGCCGAACTTACTTTGGAGGTAAGCTCTGCGATATAGTATGCACCGTTACCCTCCAGGATCTCAAGTTTACCTTTCTTCCGGAGCTGGTGTACAACGGTACGCATATCCACAGGCTCGGATGCTTTGAACAACTCGATGATGGCTGCATAAATTTCTTTATGTGCATCCTTGTAGAAATGTTCCGGCTTGAGAAATTCCACCACGGCATTGAGTGCATTCTTCTCGAGCATGAGTGCACCCAGTACGGTTTCTTCCAGATCAAGTGCCTGAGGCGGTAACTTTCCTAAACTTTCCGAGATGTCTCTCGGTAATAATTTGTTGGCCTTGCTACCCAGCCTCAGGGACGTTGATCTTCCTTGCTCCATACAGTGGTTGTTGTACGTGTTTTTTGTTTAAGGGCGACAAACGTACAACCCTTCGCATTCACTATCTACACAAACTATTAACAAAGTACTAACAATTTAATTGTGTACAAGTAACAAGTTTATTGTGCCCGTGTGTGTGATACTGATCAAAAAAAATAGTTATATATAGCAGTCACAAAGAGGACGTTGATCAATTGGATTTTTAAAGAACAAACATTTTCCTTTATTTTAAAACCGGAATTCATGATTTCCAGATGCAAAAGCAAAGAGTACATTTTATAGCGATTGGAGGAAGTGTTATGCACAACCTGGCCATTGCTTTGAAGGAGGCCGGTCATGATGTAAGCGGGTCTGACGATGAGATCTTCGAGCCTTCACGTTCAACTTTAACTAAACATGGATTACTTCCTGAGAAAGACGGTTGGTTTCCTGAGTTAATAACATCTTCGCTGGATGTAGTCGTGCTCGGCATGCACGCGCGGAAAGACAACCCTGAATTACTTAAAGCCCAACAACTTGGACTTAAGATCTTGTCTTTCCCGGAGTATATCTACGAACAGTCGCGTGATAAACAACGCATTGTGATTTCGGGCAGTCATGGTAAAACTACTACCACGGCTATTATCATTCACGTACTCAATTACTTTAAGCGTAAGTTTGATTATGTTATCGGAGCGAAAGTGCCGGGTATAGAAAATACCGTAAGACTTTCCAGCGCTCCTATCATTATTATTGAAGGTGATGAATATTTATGTTCAGCACTTGATCCTACTCCTAAATTCCTCAAGTATCAACATCACGTTGGTGTTATTACGGGTATAGCATGGGATCACGTAAATGTATTTCCTTCGGAAGAAGAGTATGTACGCCAGTTCGATCTGTTTGCAGACCAGACTCCGAAAGGAGGAATTCTGATCTACTGCGAGCAGGATTCGATGGCGCTGATGATCGGTAAAAAAGAACGCACCGATGTACAGGAGATCACCTATAAGAGCCACTCACACGCTTCGGATAACAACGGTCACTTTTTCCTTACTAACGGCAAGGAACGTACACCCATCAAGATCTTCGGTAACCATAACTTCCAGAACCTCAGCGCAGCAAAGGAAGTATTAAAGAAGATTGGTATAACTCAGGAACAGTTCTTTGAGGCGATTGCAAGTTTTGAAGGCGCTTCCGGCCGACTGCAAAAAGTATTCGACAATACAACGGCTACGGTATACAAAGATTTTGCACACGCGCCTTCTAAAGTAAAGGCAACCGTAAAAGCGATGAAAGAATTTTATCCTTCGCGCGACCTGGTGGCCTGCCTGGAACTGCACACTTATAGCAGCCTTAACAAAAAGTTTCTGCCCCAGTATAAAGACAGCATGAAAGCTGCACAGACGCAGATCGTATACTTCAATCCTGATAAAGTAAAAGATAAAAATCTGGAAGCTATATCCGTGGATGATGTACGTTCAGCCTTTGCTGCCAGCGCGATGCAGGTATTTACCAATGCCCATGAGCTACAGGCTTTCCTGGAAAAACAAACCTGGAAAAATAAAAACCTGCTCATGATGAGCTCCGGTAATTTTGGTGGAATTGATATTCCGGCTCTATCGGAAAAAATCTTATCCTGATCGCTTCCCGTATACTATATCTGAAAAATTTGGGAGTGCGTGGCAACGCGCACTCACGTGTATAACCATGAAATTGAATCTACGCAATCCACTCTGCATCTTCGATCTTGAAACCACCGGCACCAACATTACGCAGGATCGTATACTCGAGATCGCTGTTATCAAGATGATGCCGAACGGGGAAGTATTACGCAAAGCGAACGTACTCAACCCAACGATCCCTATACCCGCAGAGTCAACCGTGTTTCACGGCTTACGCGATGAAGATGTAAAGGACAAACCTACTTTTAAGGAAGTGGCGAAAGACTATGCACGCTTTATGGAAGGTGCAGACCTGGCAGGCTTCAACGTAATGAAGTTTGATATACCAATGCTGGTAGAAGAATTTTTGCGATGCGATGTAGAGTTTGATTACGGCCGCAGAAAGATCATTGATGCACAGAAGATATTTCATCTGATGGAGAAGCGTACGCTCTCTGCTGCGTATAAATTCTATACTAATAAAGACCTGGAGAACTCGCATACAGCGGAAGCCGATACGGAAGCAACCATGGAAGTATTGCTGGCGCAGATTGAACGCTACGAAGGTAAAGATGTAACGGACAGCCTGGAGCGCAAGATCGGTGAGATCAGGAATGATGTTGATACGCTGAGTAAACTTACTGCGTCTGAACTGGTTGACCTGGCTGGCCGCATGGTCATGAACGACAAAGGCGTGGAAGTTTTCAACTTCGGCAAGCATAAAAATAAAGTCGTAACGCAAGTGTTCAAGGAAGAACCAAGCTATTACGACTGGATGATGAACGGAGATTTCCCGATGGATACCAAGCGCAAACTCACGGAGATCAAACTCCGCTCGTTCAAAAAATAATCAATGCAGTAAACCTGTTTTATACTTCTTCTCTCCTGCCTTGATCTCCAGCGGTAAATGATTTACCTCTGGCGGTATGGGACAGGAATACTTATCGCTATAGCTGCAATATGGATTGTATGCCTTGTTAAAATCAAGGATCACTTCTTCACTTGTGGGTATACGAAACTCTAGATAACGGCCTACATCATACGTATCCTTTCCATTCGTTTCATCGGTAAAGGGAATGAACAGATAGTCTTCATACCCCGAGCGCTTGAGTAAATCCTGGCTCTGATATACTTCGAGTTTATAATCTTCACCATCCAGCAGGAAGTATATATCGCCATACTTTACATATTCCGGTAAACGCGTGGTGGTCGTTTTCATTTTAAACAACACCGGAGCTTCATTCTTCACGAATGTAGCCTTTACACGAAAGTTAAGATCGATCGGGTAGTAATTAAGTCCTTTGAACTTCCTACGTTCCTTTTTGTCTAGCGGAGATTTATCCGGATCACGAAACTCACTCTGCTGTTTCTTCCGGTGCTCATTTATTTCCTTCAGAGCAGCATCATCTGCCTGCTGTGCAGCAACCCGAAAAGAAAAAGCTGACACTGCAAAAACCAGTGTCAGCCCTACCATAGCGCGATATACCATGCTATTATTTTAAGTTATAATTATATCTTCCGTCAGGCTTCTTACTTCTGACTTCTTAATTCTTCTTATAATACTTCTGCGCCTCGGGTATCCATCCCTTCAGATCATTGATACGTGTAGCGTGCGAAGGGTGCGTTGAAAGAAACTCAGGAGGAGCCTGTCCACCACTTGCTTCTGTCATGCGCTCCCAGAATTTAGGTGCTGCATTTGGATCATATCCAGCCATTGCCATGAAGATCAAACCTATATGGTCAGCTTCAGACTCGTGCTCGCGGCTAAATTTCAACATGCCTACATTTGTTCCGGCTCCAATCGCCTGCATTAGTAATTCTTTACCGGCTGTCGGGTTCTGTCCCATCACGGCACCTAATGTACTAAGGCCATACTGTGCTACCATCTGCTGACTCATGCGTTCACGACCATGGTTCGCTATAGCGTGTGCTACTTCGTGGCCCATTACTACCGCTACACCCGTTTCATCTTTACAGATAGGCATGATGCCGGTATAAAAAGCAACTTTACCACCGGGCATACACCATGCGTTCACAGTTTTAGGATCATCGATGAGGTTGAACTCCCACGCAAAGCCCGCGAGTTCAGACGAAGCATTGTTCATCGCCATATACTCTTCCACTGCTTTTTGTATACGTGCCCCAACGCGCTTTACCATTTGCGTTTGCTCCTGGTTGTTGGAGATCGGTCCTTTCTTCAGCACTTCATCGTACTGCTGATCGGCCATGGGGATGATCTCGGAGTTGGATACAAGACTTAACTGGTTACGACCTGTTACTGCTACTTTAGCACAGGCAAAAATTACAAGACTAATTACTGAGAAAATGAATATTTTCTTCCACATACAGGGGTGAATTTATTTTGGTCAAAAATACAAAACCACTCGTGTATTGTTTTATAAATTCGTGCCAAAAGTTATTCATATTGAGCCAGAAATGAATTTATGCACGATGAACAGTAATTATGATCCTATAGCAGACATCACTTTGGCATCGCTGCATTTTCTCTACAACTATATACCTGCAACCATTAACTAAAAGATAGCACTTTATGAGAATTTTTGCCATCGGACGGAATTATGCTGAGCATATCAAGGAACTTAACAACGAGCGTCCTGACGAGCCTGTAATTTTTACCAAGCCTGATACAGCACTGCTTCGGAACAATGCTCCGTTCTATCTGCCGGATTTCTCCAACGACATTCATCATGAAGTTGAACTTGTGCTGCGCATCTGCAAGGAAGGAAAAAATATACAGGAGAAATTTGCAAACAAGTACTACGATGCAATCGGTATCGGCATAGATTTTACGGCTCGTGATCTGCAGCAGAAAGCAAAAGAAAAAGGTTTACCGTGGGATATAGCGAAAGGCTTCAACGGCTCTGCTCCTATCAGCGACAAATTTATTCCGGTAACTTCCTTCAGCGATCTGAAGAACATTAACTTCAGTCTGACGATTAATGGTGAACTTAAGCAACAAGGCAATACAAGTCTTATGCTTTTTAATTTCGATTTTATAATTTCGTATCTGTCGAAATTTTTTACGCTGCGAACAGGTGATTTGATATTTACGGGCACACCAAAAGGTGTAGGCGCGGTAAAGGTGGGAAATGTGTTATCGGCATATATAGAAGATGAGAAACTATTGGAGTTCGAAGTTAAGTAAACTAGGAGTTGCAGTTTGTATAGCTATACATCCTTTCCTATCGCTTGCACAATTCAGCAAGCAGGATGCCGCTGCTATATCTAAAAATTCAAACGGAGAAAAATATCTTTACCCGATCAAGCCCGGTCAACCCGGTTCGCTTGCCGGCACCATGGGTGAATTGCGCAGCACGCACTTTCATTCCGGTATAGATATACGCACCAACAACATGATCGGCTTTCCGGTGCTGGCATCCAAGAGCGGCTATATTTCGCGCGCCAGTATGGGTGGTTCGGGTTATGGCAACGTGCTATATATCACGCATCCCGATGGTAACACAACCCTCTATGCTCACCTCGATGAATTTAAAGGTGAAGTTGCCAAACATGTTTTGCAAGAGCAATACAAACTGAAGTCGGGAGAGATCGATTTGTTTTTTGAGAAAGATGTCTTCATAGTAAAGCAGGGCGATACCATTGCGCTCTCCGGAAATTCAGGCGGCTCCACGGGACCACACCTGCATTTTGATATACGTGATTCGAACAACTACGCACTCGATCCGCTCAAGATCGGAGCATTCCCCGAGATCGTTGATAACTTCCCTCCTGCTCCTGAAAAGATAGCACTCGTAACACTTAACACCGAGTCGCGCATTAACGACCGTTTTGGTCGCTTTGAATTCTATGGAAATAAAGTCGGAAGTAATTATGTGATCGCCAGTCCGATCCTCGCGAACGGAGCAATTGGCATTGAGATACTTGCCAAAGACAAACTCGCCTATAAGAGTCCTTTTTATGGCGGTGTGAATTATCTTGAAGTATATGTTGACAGTGCCCTGATATTCCGTCAGTCTATCGACAAGCTGAAC
>CAMLLI010000219.1 GCA_946480685.1 uncultured Flammeovirgaceae bacterium
TTGTAAAATGTAAATGCGTCTTCTGCGTTTCCGTTGAAATGAATGTAAGGATTGATATGTGCCATGTGTTCTGTTTTTAAGTTTGATGAAACTGATTTACTCGCGGAACAAGTTTAAACTATATATCACCTGGATGATTTTGATAACTGCTGGGCGGCCAGGAGTTCTTTCAGGTTTTCATAGGTCATGGTCATTCCTATCTTGAATCCTTCCAGCACCATCTCTAACCGTTCGCGCGATTCGTTATAGATGCTGATATATACTTTTGTCCACCGATCATTATCGGGGCCGTTATGTTCGCTGAAATTCAAATCCCAATCAGAGCCATACTCGTCAGGGTTTTCATCTTTATCTGCGAAGACATTAAACATTTTGAAATTGGTTTTTGGACTAATAGAAGTATATCGCTGGATACCCCAACGCTCTTGTCCTTCAGGACTTACCATCGCATAAAACCTGCGGCCACCAACTTTGAAATCCATATACTTCGTTTTTGAAACGAACGGTTTCGGTGCATACCACTGATCAAGAATTTCAGGTACCGTAAACGCATCCCATACCATATCCAGGTCTGCATTAAATTCCATGGTTATAGATACGGTTTTTGTTGCCTTGTCAAGGACAAAATCGAAGGGTGAATTGTTTGTCATTTTTTCTGTTTTTTCATGGTTGATAATACGTCACTAAGTTGATGAAACCGGGCTTCCCAGATTTTTCTGAATTGGCTTAGCCATTTATCGATCTCTTTCATTTTTTCAATTTCAAGTGAATAGTAGATTTCTCTTCCTCGTTGTTCTTGTTTCAGAAGATCACACTCCGTAAGAATCTGAATGTGTTTGGAAACCGCCTGCCTGCTGGTCTTAAATTCTTCTGCGATGGCATTCGGTGTCATTGCCTGCGCTGCAATCAATACCAGGATTGCCCTGCGGGTCGGGTCGGCTATCGCCTGAAAAATATCGCGTCTGACTTCCATAAATATGTGCAACTAAGTGATTGCAAATATACGTGCAATTATCTGGTTGCGCAAAATAAAACCTCAGATTTATTTACAAACACCAGAACAGGGGAGGTGGCGAATGTTTTAGATGGCGCCAAAATTTGATTTTTGGTAGAAGCGAAGAAACTACTGGAAAGTATATTTAAGGCTCAGGAAGGACACTTGAAATTTGATTAGTTGCAATCCGGTTGTAATAGTATATATAGTATGCAGCAATTCTGGGATATAGTAGATTCATACGCAAAGATTTCGGATGAAAGCAAAGCAGCCTGGGCAAACATACTGAGGCGAAAGACTTATGCGAAGGATCAGTATTTTATTTTAGAAGGCGAGGTTGCCCACACCGTAGCCTTCGTTGTAAAGGGATTGTTCTCTAAATTTCATACAACCCGAGAAGGTGAAGTAGTTATTAAACGTTTCTTCTTTGAAAATTTCTTTGTGGCATCCACCAGTTCGGTGCTGGCGAAAACACCGAGTCTCTTTTCAATAAAAGTGCTGGAGCCGAGCACTGTTCTCGAGTATAATTTTCAGGAGTTTAAGAACCTCACAACAAAATATCCGGATATAGCGGCATTTTATATCCGGTATATGGAACTGCATTGGATCATTGAAAAAGAACCGCTTGAAATATCCTTCCGATATGATGCAGCAAAAGTGAAGTATGCAAATTTTTTAAAGACATATCCGCTGCTGGAGTCGCGACTTAAGCTTCATGAGATTGCGGCCTACCTTGGAATCACACCAACGCAGTTGAGCAGAATCCGTTCGGAAAAATAAATTTTTAATTCATCAACATATGTAAAGGCGCGGGTTCTCTGCTGCGCGTAATTTTGACTCAGTAATCAAATGAATCTGGAAATATAGGCATAGGTATAACTGAGTTTAAACTGGCGTTGATTCAATTAGCAACGGTATAATTTCATTTTATAAAAACAAAATCAGTACAATCATGAGCTCAAAAAAAGTTGAAGACTTCTTTCAAAAACTCAGGCATCCGCTCAAAGCAGAAATGGAAGCTGCGTGCAGGATTATCGCAGAAGCCAGTCCGAAAATTGTTGAAGATGTGAAATGGGGTGGTCCGAGTTACGACTATAAGGAGCCAATGGCTACGTTCAGCCCCAGGGTAACAGAATATGTGGCGATCATATTTCACAAAGGTGAATTACTCCTTGGGAAATCGGATTTGTTAGAGCCCGCACCGAAAGGTAAAGCGTATGTGAAATTTCATTCCATGGATGAGGTGCTGAAACATAAGGCGGGTCTTCAAAAGATCGTTCGCGAATGGATCAAAATCATGGATGCATAGTTACGCTCGTATACACTATATATAGCGATATAGATATTAGTTTATTTTGGTAAGTTTGAATGATTATGTGATGATGCTTCGGATGCACATGCATACTTCGAACAAGTAAACTATGAAAACGCAGTTAATTACCCCGGAAGGTTTAGAGAAGTTAAAAGCAGAGTTGGATCATCTGTGGCGGGTTGAACGTCCGGAGACCACGCAAAAAGTAGCCTGGGCGGCAAGCCTTGGTGATCGTTCTGAAAATGCCGATTATCATTACAATAAAAAACGCCTGCGTGAAATTGATAGGCGCGTGCTTTATTTGCGTAAGTGTATTGATGATCTGAAGGTCGTGAGCTATTCACCTTTCCAGGAAGGCAAAGTATTGTTTGGCGCGTGGGTGGAAATTGAAAATAACAAGGGCCAGCAAAAACGCTTGCGTATAGTCGGCTCTGATGAAATTATTGACGCCAAAGACTATATATCTGTAGACTCGCCCATGGCACATGCGTTAATGAAAAAAGAAGTAGGCGATGAAGTAGTCGTGAAGACCGGTGCAGGAGAATTTGTGTGGCGTATTATTAAAATCGAATATCAGAAGTAACATTTTATCCTGCATCAGGTCGAACCAAAAGTCACATGGGTTATCGGGTATATGTTGTGGAGCTTTCAAAAAAGGTCTTTACCGAGAACAGAAAATTTCGGGAAGCCAATCCGCAATTCAATGGCGTGCTCGAATGTCTGTATGTGGGGATGACGAGCAAAACTCCGCAGGAACGATTTATCCAACACCGTACGGGCTATGTGAATAAGAAAGGACATAAGCTGTCAGCGAGCATTGTCCAGAAGTACGGAATGTATCTGCGTCCGAGTCTCTATGATCATCTTAATTTAAAAACCATGACAAGAGCCGAAGCACTTGCCATGGAAGAAAAACTTGCCTGGGACTTAAGGCGTCAGGGATACGCAGTATGGTTCAATTGATGTATACTTCTGCGCGGATGTCCTATTCGGCTACAACTACTTCACCACCTCACTCACCAGAATTACCGGTGCAACGTTAGTGTAATTGACGAAGTCAGCTCTGATAGCATCTCTATTGGGAGCAATAGCTGCCTGGTAATCCTCCAGACTCTTTACGTAGAATGTTCCGATCGCCATATAGGGCAGTGGTTGGTTGGGGATACCACTGGCTACACCTTTTTCAATAGTATATTTTACCAGATTAGATCCGAGAAACTTGGCAACCATTGGCATGTGCTTCGTTTCATAGTACTCCATATTAAATGTTTTACCCTCTGCAAAAGGGTACATGACCGAGACCTTGATCAAGCCTTTTTCAGCAACATCGGAGTTGTGCTTTTTACTTTTTGGCGATTGTTTTTCCTGGCCAACGGCATGAAAACACACGGCTAGAAGTAAGAACGCGAACGCGATTAACAGTTTGGATTTCATATATTTTATTGTTTGAATGTTGGGTCTGGCATCGTAGACTCGTAATCTACAAAAATCAAACATTAACTGCGATAAGGACAGTGTGCAAATCAGCTTGCACAGATTAAACGACTGATACTTTTGTACGAACGAAAATTCTGTTTCGGTATGCACGCCATTGACTATGTATTGGTCTGGTCAACTACAATGTCGAATGGATCGAACGCGATGCAACGTCTGCCCTAGACGCCCTTTGAAAAATAAAGCCGGGTTAGCCCCGGCTTATTAATGGAAGAAATTTACTTGCTTAGAAAATCTCAGGTCAACATGCATAACGAGTTGTGCTGTAGTCTAAGAAATCGTTCGACATCTTTTTATTATAGGTTTAGTTTAATCCATTCGTTCAGTGATGTGAATGGCTCCGTTGAAATATCTTTAGCCATTTGAATTTGGGCGTCTGAATTAGGTCCCATATATGTATAGGACTCGAAATAAGCCAACAACTGGGCAACTGCTGCTGCTCCATCGAAGAAATTGGAAAACACCTCTGGTGGAACTCGGTTAAAACTGTAGTCTTTCCCGTTAGCTTTGAACACTTTCACAACATCATTGAAGCTATTCAATTCAGTTGCCAGCGATAAATAACTTCCTTTCCCAACCTTCTCGGGATTTAAAAATACTCCTGCAACTACTTTTCCTAAATCGCTAATGTCTGCCATGTGGATTACTCGCTTGGCAGGGTCGATGGGTAAGGTCCATCCGACAGTACCATCCGGTTGCTGTTGTGGCGCTAACTGTCCCGTAAAATTTTGAAAGTAACACGGAGGCTGAACAAATGTATAATTTGAAAATCCTGCGTTTTTTACGAGGTCATCAACTTTTGCTTTTCCTGTAAATTGAGGAACATCAAACTGACCGTTACTAATTTTTTCAACGTCCGGTAAAGTAGACCAGACGAAGTGATTCACATGAGCTTTTCTGGCAGCTTCTATCGCTATATTTCCTTGTGCTAATTCATCTGCTCCTTCCCAAAAATTAGTCACCACAAACACACCGTATGCATCTTTGAATGCGTTGGTTAATGATACAAGGTCCGTTAAGTCAGCTTGTACTACTTCATCGGCCTTGCCTTGATATTTACTCACGTTTCGGGTAATGGCCCTGACTTTGAAAGAACCAATCTTCACCAGAGCATTTACTACTCCTTTTCCTTGCAGACCAGTCGCACCAACGACCGCAATTATTTTCTTTCCCATCTTGAATGTTTTTAGAATTAACAATGACACAAAGATGGAAGCGATGCAAGGCATGCACCTATAATGTACCTTAAGTAAGAGTCTTAATGTAGATTAAGTGTTGGCAATCTTATTTCGGATCGTGCTAAGAAACTCTGGTGTTACACCCAGGTATGAAGCGATCTGAACATTCGAGATGCGATTAAAAAAGTGGGGATATCTTTTTGAAAAGTCCAGATAACGCTCTTCAGCAGTGGAGCTGATATTCTGGAGGATTCGCCGTTGGGCACTTACCAGCGCATTCTCTGTAATTATTCTGAAGATTTGGTTGAATTTTAAGCTGTCATCGAAAAATTTGACTTGGTCCTCCTTTTTTAATTGAAGGACAATTGAATTCTCGATAGCTTCTATATACAGTTGACTCGGCTCCTCTGAATAAAAGCTGCCGATATCCGTGATCCACCAGTTCTCAATAGCAAACTGCAGATTATGTTCTTTACCTTTTTCATCTACCATATACATTCTGAAACAACCCTCAACTACGAATGTATGGTGCTTGCATATATCACCTTTTTGAAGAATAAATTGTCTTCGTTTAACGCTTCGTTCCTTGAAAGCTTCTTCCACAATAGACTTTTCTTTGTCGTTCAAAGGAAGATATTTTTCGAAATAGTCTGTTAATGGTTTCGTTGTCATTTTCAAATTCGCTGGAGCCTTTAGGAATGCTGTCCGACCAGTTGCAACCTGTCCTGCGAATACAAATGTAATAGAGAAAACGAAAGTAATGAGGACATGCTTTTCTGTCCTGGTCACACGTACTGGTTTAACTATACATCTCTTAACTAATGCAGATCAATCTGCGAATAAAATCCTATATATAGGTTCTCTGTCGCTTGATGCTTCAGCTATGCTGATAATTACTATTAATTTCAACATGGGAATGTTGAAACAAATAGTAATAGGAGACAACTTGAATTTGAATCACAGGTATAAAGGTTAGTAGCTGCAACATGAAATTTTGTTTATACCACTCCCATAAGCGCATACTCAATCCAATAGGTATTATCAATAATGTTAGTTATATTAGCATGCCGCAACGAAATATTATTCCACTTAGTAGTAACAATGCATTCCATTTTGAGTTACCAATTTGTCTTTTGACATTCCATTCTGGCCAATAGCTTTAGATCAAGCGAACTTAATCGACAACCAGCATGGTCAAAATCATCTTTATGATTGATGATGACGAGGATGACAGAGACATCTTTCGTGAAGCTCTTCTAAAATGTTGCCCCAATATTAATTTGCTGTTCGCCACCGATGGAGTGGAAGCATTGAATTTTCTTCGCTCGTATGAGGTTATACCTGATGCTATTTTCCTCGACATCAATATGCCGCGAATGAATGGCATAGAATGTTTAAGGAACCTCAGAGACAGTGCGATAACGAAAGATATCCCGGTTGTTATGCATACAACCTCGGCGGACGAAGAGGTAGAGAAAGTAGTTATGCAATTGGGTGCCAACTACTACATGACAAAACCCGCAAGCTTCGACCAGTTATGCAATGAGCTTGCTCCACTGCTGGACAACATCTTCCAAAAGAGCAACGTCTCTACACAATCAAAGGCGTAGACAAAGATGCCGCGTCAGCGCATGGTAGCTATTCCTTTGGTTCAATTCTTTTATATGAAATGATATATTAAATGAAGACATCTCCAACTGATAGATTAAAAAACATAGAACAAATGATTCGCGAGTCACAACGGACCTTACATACACTTGAAAAGTCTGTTAGACAAAATAGGGAACTTATTGGGGCCACTAAAAATTTAATCTCAGAGTCTACCGCCCTGCTTCACAATGGAAAGGCATCTCCGCTGGACACTCCAGACATCTTCCTCTAATCAGCTTGCGTAATCCGCTATATTTCAATTTATCCTTTCTTTTGAAGAAAAGATCAAACCCGGAATATATATACTCCCGGTAAAATGATGTTGTCTATCAGCTTTATGT
>CAMLLI010000220.1 GCA_946480685.1 uncultured Flammeovirgaceae bacterium
ATTAGTGGCGAGTAATGCAGCTTCAATCGCTACCGTGCCGGAACCACACATTGGGTTGATGAACGGTGACTGGCGGTCCCACTTGGTAGCCATTACCGTTGATGCCGCCAGCGCTTCGAGCATGGGAGCTTTACCCGGTATCTTCCTATAGCCGTGCTTCGCGAGTGTTTCACCGGAAGTATCGATAAATACTTCGGCACGATCGTCTTTCCAGTATAAATGAATTACCACTCCGGTGAGATCAGGGCCGGAGTCAGGTCGCACACTGGTTTCTCTTCGGAGTTTATCTACAATAGCATCTTTTACTTTAACGTTAACAAACATCTCGTTATTCACAGTGAGTTGATCGACCGTGCACGTAACAGATATATAGGCTGTGTTGTTAAGTATATTTTCCCACGGCATCCGTACCAATACATTGTATAATTCTTCCGGATGCTCGGCACGAAATTCCTTGAGTGAATAATGTACCTGACTGGCACAACGCAGGTTGAGATTAAGCCGGATACAATCAGCCATGGTTCCTTCCAGCTCCACACCGGTTTGAAAAGTTCGGGTAAGCGTAAAGCCAAGTTCTGTTACCTCCAGTTCGAGATAAGGTGTTAACCGTTTATTGCACGTAATGATGATACGACTGCGATCAGAAAAAACATTCATGCTGCAAAGATGCTTGAATAATTTACACCTGCATTATTGCAGGTAACTGATTTCCTTCAGATCAAATGTTTTTACTTCCCCGGTATCGTTGCGCAGTACGTTCAGTTTGCCGCTATCATCAATACCCTGAATAACACCTGAAAAATTTTCGCCATGAGATGCGAACTGATGTACTTCATCTTTCCAGTATAAAGCATCGAGGTAATCGCTTTTGATTTTAGCCACCGAGTTCTGACGCAATTGCAGATAACGCGCTTCAACCTTTTGCAGGAGTTGTTCAAGTTCGTCTTGCAATAAATGTTCAGTCCCGGTAACTATACTTAACGAAGTGGCTGTATCGTTATTAAAATCCTGCTGGTTGATATTGATACCAATGCCGGCAACCGAATTGGTGAAGCGCGAACCCTGCACCTGGTTTTCGATTAAAATACCACAAAGCTTTTTTTTACCGACCATCAAATCGTTGGGCCATTTGATGTGACTATTTGAAATTTTCTTTGTTACCAGGTAATCGTGTATGCCGAGAGAAATAATCATATTCAGAAAGAATTGATCTTTTAAATCAAGGAATACCGGTCTCAGAATAATGGAGAAAGTAAGATTCATTCCCGGCTTTGCTTCCCATGAATTTCCGCGCTGACCTCGGCCTGCAGTTTGATTATTGGTAATTACCACAGTACCTTCCGGTGTTGAAGACTGCTGGCATAGTTGCAGGGCAAGGGTGTTGGTTGAGTGACATTCCGGCACAAAAACTAAGTTGCCGCCCATGAAAAGGGTATTGGCAGGAATTTTATACAAGGTATTTTGTTTAATTTTGAGAGTTAATCTAAAAACGAATATAGTTTAATGGCAAAAAAAAGAAAGGGAGCCAATTCAGAAAAACTGAGTGAAGTGATTGTGAAGGGCATGCAGGAAAAAAAAGCATTGGACATCGTTATCATGGATCTTCGTAAAGTAAAAAATGCTGTGGCTGATTTCTTTATTGTTTGCTCTGGTAATTCTGATAAGCAGCTCGATGCCATTGCCGACTCAATTGACGCAGAAGTTTTCAAGGCGCTGAAAGAAAATCCCTGGCACATCGAAGGAAAAAACAATAAAGAGTGGATGCTACTCGACTACACAGATGTAGTTGCCCATGTTTTCAGAAAAGACCGCAGAGAATTTTATGCCCTTGAACGCTTGTGGGGCGATGCTGAAATCACTGAAATTGATGGCGATTGAACCAAAAGCTTTTTAACTCGTTAATGTTTTGATATTTTTAAATTGATTGAATAAGAACGTAAGAAATGGCCGACAAGAAAGAAAATAATAAACCGCTGTTACCAACAAAGCCACCGAAAGGTAATTACCAGATCTGGGTAATTATTGCAACGATAGCTGTGATCTTTGGTGTAATGTATTTCAACTCTGCAAGCAGTCTTAAAACCGTCCGCTACGATGACTTCAAAGAGATGGTAAAAAATGGCGATGTGCGCAAAGTCGTATTGATACAAAACCAAAAGTTTGTTGAAGTTACACTTACCTCTGCTGCACTGCAGAATGCAAAGTATAAACAAGATATCAATAATGGTCCGCTCAGTTCCGGAAACTCAGGCCCACACTATGTTTTGAAAGTAGTGGATGCCGGTAATTTTGACCAGGAGTTCCGTACTTTCCTCGACAAGCAGGTTGCTCAAAGCCAGCGTCCCGAGTATGATACGGAAGATCGTGGTGATTATGTGAGCCAGCTTTTCCAGTGGGGACTTTTATTCCTCCTGCTTTTCGGATTCTGGATGCTGATGCGCAGAATGACCGGAGGCGGTGGCCCTGGCGGACAGATCTTCAACATTGGTAAATCAAAGGCTGCACTGTTCGATGCAGAGAACAAAGTAAAGATCACATTCGATAATGTGGCTGGTCTTGATGAAGCAAAAGAAGAAATAAAAGAGATCGTTGACTTCCTGAAAAATCCAGGCAAGTTCACCAAGCTTGGTGGTAAAATTCCAAAAGGTGCTCTTTTGGTAGGCCCTCCCGGTACCGGTAAAACCTTGCTTGCAAAAGCTGTAGCAGGTGAAGCAGCTGTACCATTCTTCTCATTATCAGGTTCTGATTTCGTGGAGATGTTTGTGGGTGTAGGTGCTGCGCGTGTTCGCGACCTCTTCAAACAAGCAAAAGAAAAAGCTCCTTGTATCGTGTTTATAGATGAGATTGATGCTATAGGTCGTTCACGTGGTCGTGGACAATTACCTGGCGCGAACGATGAACGCGAAAATACATTGAACTCGTTACTCGTGGAGATGGATGGTTTCGCTACCGACTCCGGAGTAATTATACTGGCAGCAACAAACCGTCCGGATGTATTGGACTCTGCGTTGCTTCGTCCGGGTCGTTTCGATCGTCAGATCAGTATCGACAAACCAGATATCGTAGGGCGTGAGGCTATATTTAAAGTACACCTCAAGCCGATCAAACTTGATCCGAGTGTAGATGCTAAAAAACTTTCAGCACAGACACCTGGATTTGCCGGAGCAGAAATAGCCAACGTATGTAACGAAGCGGCTCTTATCGCTGCCCGCAGAGATAAGAAAGCTGTAGACATGCAAGACTTCCAGGATGCTATCGACCGTGTGATCGGTGGTCTGGAGAAGAAGAACAAAATTATATCTCCGGAAGAGAAGAAGATCGTTGCCTTCCACGAAGCAGGTCACGCAGTAGCAGGCTGGTTCCTGGAACATGCTGATCCATTGGTGAAAGTAAGTATAGTACCGCGCGGTGTAGCTGCGTTAGGTTATGCGCAATACTTGCCGAAGGAGCAGTTCCTCTATCAGACAGAACAAATGCTGGATGAAATGTGCATGGCCTTTGGAGGTCGTGCCGCAGAAGATATAGTGTTCGGTAAAATATCAACGGGTGCATTGAGCGACCTGGAGCGTATCACAAAGATGGCCTACAGTATAGTTACCATCTATGGTATGAACAAAGAGATCGGTAACATGTCGTTCTACGATTCCAAGGCTAACGATTACTCTTTCCAGAAGCCATACTCAGAAGCTACATCCGAGAAGATAGATCGCGAAGTAAAACGCATCATCGATGATGCTTATGAGCGTACCAAATCTTTGCTGATGCAGCATCGTCAATACCTCGATGTGATCGCGAAAGAATTGCTTGAGAAAGAAATTCTGTTCCAGGCCGATCTGGAGAGACTGATTGGAAAGCGTCCGTTCGAGAAGCTTACTACATACCAGCAATTTACCAACGGACAGGGTAAATATGAGAAGAAGCAACAGGAAGGTGAACAGCCTGGTGTTGATCCTACTCCTACCCTGGAAGGTGATAAACCGGATGAGCTGGCCAATCAATAGAACTTAAAGAGAATACTCTTATTTTTGGACTCAGGTACCGAAGTGCCTGAGTCCATTTTTTTTTACGATACCTCTATACGCAACTTTTGCTATGAACCGATCGACTTCATCCTTTTACAGCAGGTCTATATTTATGCAGCTTGCCTTAAAGCGTTGTGCCGCTCTTTTTATTACTGCGTAATCCGTGAACGATATGCTTGAAAGAATTCCAGACCTGCAGCATAAAAAGATCTTCTTCGCATCAGACTTTCACCTGGGCGTGCCGAATCATGAAGTAAGTGTAGCGCGTGAGAAGAAGATCATTGCATGGCTTGATTCCATTAAGAATGAAGCGCACACTATCTATCTGCTGGGAGATATATTTGATTTCTGGTTTGAGTATAAACATGCTATACCGAAAGGACACATCAGGCTGCAGGGTAAATTAGCCGAGCTGCGCGATGCCGGTATACCCATTGTATTTTTTACCGGCAATCATGATATGTGGATGTTCGATTACTTCCCGAAAGAGTTAGGTATACCTGTATATCGCGATCCGCTTGTATTGGAAGTGGGCTCACAACGATTACTGATTGGACACGGTGATGGTTTAGGTCCCGGTGATCATACCTATAAAATACTCAAGAAGTTTTTCAACAGCAGTTTCTGCCAGTGGTTGTTTGCACGCCTCCATCCCAATCTTGGCATTGGTATTGCAAATCGCTGGTCGAAGAGCAGTCGCCTCACTAATATGAAACGTGAAGACGGCTACCAGGGAAATGAAAAAGAATTTCTGTGGGTGTATTGCAATGAGATAGAACAAAAGCAGCATCACGACTATTATATATTTGGACACCGGCATTTACCCCTCGATCTGCCTATCGGCGAACATAGCCGCTATATTAACCTGGGCGAGTGGGTAAATTTCAGCACATACGCTGTGTACGATGGCAAAACCGTAGCGCTTAAAACATTTGACTTGTGAACTTTACAATAACACGATACCTCCAGCAATTATCATCTATACCAGTATATAGTAAAGTATATATCCTGGTAGTAGCCGGTATGCTGCTCTATGGTTCTGCATCGGCTCAAACGCGGAAGATCAAAACACTGGAAGTGAGCGACACCATTCGCTATGCTGCTGTGGACCGCCCGGGAGAACTATATATTGTAACCACATCAGGACAGCTTCAGAAATTTGATACCGATGGTAAACTGGTTGCATTGCATAAAGACAAACCTGTACCAACGTTGTTCGATCCGCGAGACGGCAGCCGGCTGTTCGCTTTCTTTCGTGAGACACGCCAGTATAATTTTCTGAATCCATCGTTCGAAGCCGTGCAGGCTTTTTCCATCGACTCATCGTTTGCTACAGAACCCTGGCTTGCGTGCGTATCCGGTGATCATAACATCTGGCTCTTTGATGCCGCCGATTGGACGCTCAAGAAATTAAATACCACAACGGGAGCCCTATCTGTAGAGGAAGCCATTGAAACGAAGTCCAGGCAAAAATCAACCTATACATTTCTCCGCGAATACCAGGGCTTTCTTTTTCTGCTTGATGTAAGCGAGGGCATTCTGATCTTCAACAGCGTTGGCAAACACATTCGAACCATTGAAGTAAAAAATCTCAGTTACTTTAATTTCCTGGGCGAAGAGCTCTATTACCTGCAAGGCGATACGCTTCGCTTCTTCGATCTGTTCACCACAGAAACACGCGAACAGAAACTGGCTACACCCGGTAACTTTGCACTCATTACCGATGAGCGATTCTTTTTAATCCGGAAGAACATCATTGAAATATACCGCGCACAATAGAATAGATCAGATACGTAGCAAAAGATTTCTGAAACTGTTCACTTTTGAACATATTTGCATCCTCAGAAACGGCAATGTGCCTGATATGATTTAAAATCGCACATTTCTAAATCTGGCATAAAATTTCTGACTGAAAAGCGTTTCACCTAAATCTATTGTATTGTGAATCTGGAAGGCGGCAAAATTCTAATGATCGATGATGACGAGGATGTACTCCTCGCAGCCAAAATGTTGCTCAAGAAACAAGGTCATCATGTAATCATTGAAAAGAATCCCAAGAAAATTCCTTTTCTACTTCATAACGATACCTACGATGTCATTCTGCTCGACATGAACTTCAGCAAAGACATTACCAGTGGTAAAGAAGGTTTCTATTGGCTTGAGCAGATTTTAGGACACGATCCTTCTGCTGTAGTTATACTCATTACTGCCTTTGGCGATGTAGAGATGGCGGTGCGTGCATTGAAAGCAGGCGCTACTGATTTTATACTGAAGCCCTGGCAAAATGAAAAGCTGGTAGCCACTATATCTACAGCTATACGCCTGAAGCAATCCTATAATGAAGTAGATAAACTGAAGAAGGCTAAAGAAATGCTGGAAGAGCAGATCAGCAGACCCTTCGGTGAAATTATAGGACAGAGTAAAGCTATACAGGAAGTATTTACGCTGATAGATAAGGTTACCAAAACAGACGCAAATATACTTATACTCGGAGAGAACGGAACGGGTAAAGAACTTATAGTCCGTGCTATACATCAACGCTCGCTTCGAAAAGATAACAGCTTTGTTTCGGTAGATATGGGCGCTATAACGGAGACACTTTTTGAAAGTGAACTCTTCGGTCATAAGAAAGGAGCCTTTACCGATGCGCGTGAAGATCGCCCGGGAAGATTTGAGCTTGCCAACAACGGTACACTCTTCCTCGATGAGATCGGTAACCTGAGCATGAGTTTACAGAGTAAATTACTGAGTGCACTTCAGTCACGCCAGGTAACGCGTGTGGGAGCAAACCAGGCATTACCGGTAAATTTACGGTTGATCTGTGCCACCAATATGCCGCTTCACAAGATGGTGCAGGAAGGCACCTTCCGGCAGGATTTACTTTATCGTATCAATACGGTAGAGCTCCACGTACCACCATTGGCTGAGCGTGTAGAAG
>CAMLLI010000221.1 GCA_946480685.1 uncultured Flammeovirgaceae bacterium
GCGGCTACAATGGCTTGAGTATATATAGCATTGGAGCGGATGGAAAGATAAAGCTTGTAGGGCAACAAACTACCGGCGGCAGCACACCACGCAACTTCATGATCGATCCGAAGGGAGAATATATATTCGTAGCCCACCAGGACACCGACACCATTGCAGCGTTCCGCATCAACGCCAAGACAGGCAAGCTCTCGCCTGTAGGAAAACCTTTGAAAGTCCCGGCTCCCGTATGTTTGAAGATGATTACGCTACCTTGAAATAGCTGTGAGCTTCTAGCTACTAGCTGCTAGTAGAGTTTCGTAGACTATAGGTTTGTCTTACTAATTACGAGGACTGTGATTCAGCTTCGAGCTTCTAGCCTCTAGCTGCTGGAAGATTCTGGTAGGTTGTGCGACTGATGCTACTAGTTATAGTGTAAATGTATTTAGCACTATAAATAAAGCAGCTGCCGGCCTCTGATCTTACTAGCAGATGAGTTAATATATAGTTATATTTTAACTCACCAGTCTATAGTCAGAAACCAGCAGCCTTTAAAACTCGCAGCTCATAGCTCAAAGCTCGCAGCTATCTAAGTCTTCCAGCAACTAGCAGCCAGAAGCCAGCAGCCTTAGTTAAACGACACCGAGTAGCTGTTCGTAACATAGTTCAGTCCTCCGCTTGATGAAGTGATCTCATAGCCGAATTGTACATCGCCTACCGTTATATCGCCAAACCATCCGCGGGCTTTTACCCATTCTGCAATAGCTTTTACATCTACCGTAGCGTTATTCGTTTTTGTAAGTCTCAGGAAAGAGTATACATAGTTATTTCCATTGTGCCCACGAAATACATTCCAGGTATGACCACCCACTGAAACATTGGTATGTGTAGCGATTGGATATCCGCTTGAATTCCAGTTATACGATATAGGCTTGATATTGCCACTGCCGTTTGAATTACTGGTATAGTTCATCCACAGCATAATTTCATGTTGCTTGGAGCTGTCCCAGATATCAAAAGTAGAAGCCCATGCACCTCCGGCCGGTGTTGTAGCACTAACTTTACTGGTGCAGGAAGTTAACGCACTTAATTTACGACCAACATAGCGTGTTGAGTTGGGATATGATTTTATACCACCGGTGTTTGGATGATTAGCCCATACGCCCCAGTTGCTATAGGAGTTGGCCCATATAGATTGTGGTCCGGGGCCGTTCTCTTGTCCCCATATATTATTATATATAGTATATCCTCCGTTGGACCATTGCGCCCATGTTTCACTGGAACCCCAGGCCGCGAGGACTTCGGCATCATTCGTTGGGGTAATTTCTTCTTGTTGACATGCGAACGTCATGCTCGCGAGGATGATAAATGCTAAAAGTTTTTTCATTTGGTTGTTTGTTTAAATCGTTTGCATAAAAGTAGCAGCATCCTACAGCATGTTTTGTTAACAAATAGGGATGAAACAACCGAACAAGGGTATATTTTCTCTTAAAGAAGGGTATGATTCCAGTATTTCAATCGAAACTTCAAACGATTTCGATGAGTGTTATCACTTTGGTCGGCCCAAATCGAGCACCCAATAATCAGCCACTTTAGACGCTCCGATCTCGGTATAGGTGGTGTCCATCATGTTCTTGCAATGACTTTCACTTTCCTCCCACCCTTTCATAACATCAGCAACGGTAAAATAGCCGCGTGCTATATTCTCCCCTACATATATACCGCTATATCCGGCCTGCTGTGCGCGGATAATGGGAGGCGTTCCGTCACGCGACATGTGACTGAGATAATTATAGGTATACATATCGGTTGCATGATCCTTTGCGGTCTGCTCAAGTGTATCGTTCCAGGTAACAGGATCTACAGGTGGCATTACATCATCGCCACAGGTACATCCGGCAGCACGCAGTATATTTATAGCATGGAGTAATTCAGCGTGTACGTCCTCAGGCTTTGCAGAATCTTCATCATCCGAACAACTCACCATACTCAGGGCTACAGATAACATTAACACTATTCGAGGTATATACAATTTCATTTCATTGATATATTATCCGTTACGGCTGGTCATTATTGGTGTATAATCAAACTATACTGTAATCAAATATAGGCATAGCGATTAATACATCATCTCACAACCTCAACGACATACAACCAAATGCTATTCCTCAAAACTATAGATCACGACAGTGTGATCAATGAAACATATTAAATATAGAGCGCAACTTTTCCCGGTTATGTCGGGTCAGCTTCGCCAGACATTCCGGAAAATCCAGACAGGCCTTTTCGATGATGTTTATTCGCTTTTGGAAACATTCTGTTACCCATAAAGAAAGATTTTAACCCCACCGGAATCTCGAATTTCGTTTTGTTTTGCAAACGAGTGAAACGATTCCCGAAAACGATAACATATCCAATCCTTCCCTCCGGAGCAAGCATGAAAAAACTTAACTACATCAACTATATTCTGATCATTCTTTTGGTTGCTGTCGGGGCGTGCAGTAAAGACGAACTAAATACACTTACTGTAAGTCAGCAAAAAGTAAACATCAATGCTGATGGAGGTACTGCTAACATCACCGTTCAAACCGATGCTGATGCATGGAGCATCACGAACTCCGCTCCGGACTGGCTGAGCACATCAGCCACTACCGGGTCAGGCGGCCAGACAACTGTGACGCTGACCGTAAATAGCAGAACCTTGCAGACCCGCACGGCTACACTGATGTTTACAGCAGGCAATGCAAAGTCGGTTGAAGTAGTTGTTACGCAAGCCTCAGCAACACACCTATATATTACTACAACGGATCCCACCACCTTCACATTCAGTAAAACAGGCGGTACCCTGCCGCTTAAAATTACAACCGATGCAACACAATGGAGCCTCAGTGAAGATGCCGACTGGCTGGAATTTGCGCAGACCACCGGCAACACAGGTTCTACCACCATCAACGCAACAGCATCAGCAAACACCGGAGCACAGCGCACTACAACGGTACGGGTAAGCGCAGAAGGTGCTGCCGATGTGCAAATCACCGTAACACAAAAAGGTTCTCTGTATCCAAGTTACAATACATCGCCTCTCGCTCCGGATGCTACCGGTATGAACAGTAATGCCGTTACGCTTGCTGCGAAAATGAAACTAGGCTGGAATATAGGTAACACCCTTGAAGCTGTTGGCGGTGAAACGGCATGGGGAAATCCGAAAGTAACAAAGGCGTTGATCCACCTTGTAAAGCAAAATGGATTTAATGCCATTCGCATTCCGTGTTCGTGGAATCAGTATATGGCAAACAGTTCAACGGCTCAGCTCAAAACAGACTGGTTGAATCGCGTAAAAGAAGTAGTACAGTATTGTGTTGATAATGATATGTATGTAGTGCTGAATATACACTGGGATGGCGGCTGGTTAGAGAATAATTGCACCGTTGCCAAGCAGGACGAGAACAATGCCAAGCAACAGGCTTTCTGGGAACAGATCGCTACTCACTTACGCGACTTCGATGAGCATTTACTCTTTGCCAGTGCGAATGAACCGAACGTAGAGAATGCCACCGAGATGTCGGTGTTAAGTTCGTATCACCAGACGTTTGTTGATGCTGTACGCTCTACGGGAGGAAAGAATAGTTATCGCGTGCTGGTGGTGCAAGGTCCTTCTACCGACATCGAGAAAACAAATACGCTCATGACGTCATTACCAACCGATGAAATTGCAAACCGGTTGATAGCTGAAATACATTTTTATACTCCGTATCAATTCTGTCTTCTTACGAAAGATGAGAGCTGGGGAAATATGTTTTATTACTGGGGCAGCGGCTATCATTCTGCAACGGATGCTACACGCAATGCTACATGGGGTGAAGAAAGCACCGTTGACTCTCAATTTAAATTGATGAAGACTAAATTTGTCGATAAAGGTATACCGGTTATCCTCGGTGAGTATGGTGCTATACGGAGGTCACTGACCGGTGATGCGCTGAAACTGCACCTGGCATCACGTGCATATTATTTGAAGTATGTTACCAAACAAGCCAAGGCAAACGGAATTATACCTTTCTATTGGGACACCGGTGCTATGGGCGACAATACTACAACGCTCTTCAACAGAAATTCCAATACCGTATACGATCAGGATGCTTTAGATGCTGTCATCGCCGGGATAACAGAGTAGCAGATTCGTTAATCGTTATAGGTTAATCGTTAATCGTTCGTGATACATATATCATCTCACACAATTAACGTGTAACGATTAACGGATAACGATTCACAACCCTTACATCACTTCGTTATACTTTAAAGAACACCTTAAAGGTAGTTCCAACATCGAGGTTGCTTTCAACTTCAATTTTTCCACCTAATGCCAAGATTTGAGCTTTGGCCTGATAAAGACCGAGGCCTTTGCCTTGTATATGCAAGTGGAATCTTCCATATAGTGTAAAGATCCGATCTTTGAATTTTGTCAGATCGATACCCAAGCCGTTATCAGTGACTATAAGACAGAGATGCTCACCGGTGTTGATGGTGGTTATCGTTATGAAAGGATTTCGATCAGGATATTTAAATTTAATACTGTTGCTTAGCAAAGCATATACGATGTTATCGAAATAAGGCTTGGAAGTCATTACCAACTGTCCTTTAGAAAAGTCGGTTTGGATGATGGCTCCGCTATCAACGATTTCTTTTTCAAGACTTAAAATTACATTGTTGATTCCATCTTCAAGATTATACGCTTCCAGGTGGCTTGGCGTATTTTTAATCCTCAAAATTTGAGTGAGATCCCTGATCACTGAATCGACTTCTTCTGCAGTATAAACCATTTTGTCAGCAATGGTTTTAATTTCACTGAGATCAGTAGTCATGTTCAAAATCGTTCCAAGCCCCAGCATTCTGGCCACGGGTCCTCGCAGATTGTGAGCCGTGACGAACGCAAATTCTTCAAGTTGGTGATTGTATTCTACAAGCTCTTTTGTTCTTTTATGCACTTCAATTTCGAGCGTTTCATTTCTGGTCGTGATCTCTCTGTTCTGGTTTTCAATCGTCATTTTCGCTTCATAGAGTTGATGGTTTTGCTCCGCCAGCAAATTACTTTGTGTAAGCAGTTCTTCATTTGCATTGATCAACTCACTGGTTTTATCTTTAACAATCGCCTGTAGTACATCCTTCTGTTTTTTTATCCTTCGTATAGTAAGCTGTACAACGAAGAAGACCAGAATAAAAGACGTAACTATATATGCAATATAAGCCAGCCATGTTCTATACCACGGTGGATTAATATGAAAAGAAAACGAAACAGGTTCGCTTATGATGCTATATATGTTTTTCGTCCGCACATAAAACGTGTAATCTCCTTCGGATAAATTGGTAAAAAAAGCCTCCCGGGCTAATGTCCAGTCAGACCATTTATCTTCAAAACCATCCATTTTATATTGATACAGATTCTTTTCATTCTCTTCCAGGAAAGAACAGAGAAACTCAAATTTGAAATTGTTGAAGGTAAAAGGCAGCAAATGAATCGACTCCTTCGATGTGCTTTGATAGATCAGAGAATCACTGGCCCAAACCTTTTGTATCGATAATTGTATAGGATCGTTGTAGAAGATTTGGTCAGGATTATAACTGATAATTTTTTGACTATTTCCGATCCATACTTCTCCCGAGTTTGTCACCAGCAAAGGCGCATCTACGTCGGTTCTTGTATTACTGAAGTTAACGGCTATTTTATTGAATGGCGTTAATAAAAGTTTGAAACTGCCATCTACTTGTTTTTTTAATGCTCCTGCTGTTTCTTTTCCCGGAGGCATTGCAGCCCAGAAATATATATCGCCTTCGGCACTTTCTATAAGGGAATAAATGCATACTCCTTTCCCGAATACTTTTCTATATCGCTCGTGAGGTTCAAATCGATTCGTGCTCGCGTTGTATCTATATATCCCGTCAGCAGTAGCTGCAACAAGCTGTCCACCTAAACGATAAATCCTGTTGTTTGTATTTGACGGTAACCCATTAGCCTTGCCGTAGAAAGTTATTGAAGCAACTGTATCAATTGACTTATTCAACACCAACTTCCAAATGCCTACCCTATAATTACTAATCCAGATATTCCCTTCTTCGTCTTCCTGCATGTGGTGCATCTCTGCCTGGAATCCATTGACTATTTTCTTTGTCCAACGATGTTCTTTTTGTTGCATAACCCAGAGTGTATCACTTGTACCCACGAGCATGCTTTCCGGGTGTTGCCTCCGTGCACATAAAGTTGTTACCCATGGAATATCTGCAATCCGGGTTACTTTTTTTCCATCCAGTTCCAATACACCGGATTCACTGCACGCATAAAGTTTACTATGGAAATTAAAAAAGTTCCAGGTAATGCCTTCGCTATGCGCAAGGGGTGTAAACGTATCTCGATCCTCCTGGTATAAAATACCATAGGGCGTTCCTGCATATTGATGCTTCCCGTTTTTTCCGAGTGCTATGATTAAGCCATGCAAACCGTTTTTACTGTCGTAGATCGAAAGAGGCGAGCTTGTTATAGCTTGCAAGATATGTAAATCTGTATTTACCCAGAGGTTGTGTTGCTTGTCTTCGAATAGAAGCAAACTTGAAGGTGGTGTATCAATTTCGAGGCGCGATAGTAATTTCCCGTTGCTATTAAAGAAGAGAAGTGCCGATCCGATGCTTACTACAATGTTGTCGTTGCTAAGCCTTTGGATATCTTCTATCGGGAGCCTCTTTATATTCCTGCTAAGTTCCTCGGCACATACACGACATTGTTCGTTCTTTTTACCGATACACGAGACTTGGTTTCTGTCATCCAGTGTTAGATAACTGTCGGACGAGTACTTCACAAGCTTCTTCGTTTTTCCTATATAAAGTTCCGGTTCAAGTAAATGATTCTTATACCTCCATAAGCTTTCATTTTTTAAAAGATATAGTCTGTCTTTATTGACGATTAATCCGC
>CAMLLI010000222.1 GCA_946480685.1 uncultured Flammeovirgaceae bacterium
GGTAAAAATTCTTCTTTGATACAGTAAGTCCCTCGCGTGCAGATTGTATTGACTTATCCGTTTCGTTAGACTTCAACAACGTTGCCGCGCGTGCTATAAATTCGTTTGCCTTAATGGTATCAACCGGCTGATGCTCCTGCGCATAGCTGCTGAGGGAAATGCTCAGCACAAGACAGACTAACATGGTTCGTATTACTTTACTCATCGTTCTATGCTTCTGCCGTTAAAAATTAAGATTTACACCTACGAGGTATAGTGCCTGCACATTGTCTGCGAAAATATATTCCCTATCACTGCTGTTCAGAAAATTACGGGCGTTGACAAATACCAGGTTTTCCTGCCAGAATTTATAGGACACCTTTACATTCGGAATAACGCGTGACGGCAGTGATTCGCCTCCATGCGTAGAGGTATACATAACATGATTGCCATACGCATACACACTCGCAGACACGGTGAGTTTTTCTACCAGTGTTCTGAATGTGCCGGTAGCCCCTACCAGGTATCGCGGTGTATATACCTGATTGCTGCCGGCCGAATCGTATGTATTGCTGGTATGCTGAAAGGTACCAAAGGCGCGCAACTTTAACTTCCCGGAAAGGCTCGCGGTAACAGATGCATTGATTCCATTTCGTTGCAGATTGGTTGTCGTGTTGACACGCTCAAGCTGCATCGCCCCGTCTGCATTCATCGATGATTCCTGGCGAACAAGATTTTTATCGGTGATTCTGAAATAGTCTACGCTTACCAGAATTTTATCGGTGGCCTGTATGCGTGTACCTGCTTCTATATTCCGGGCTGTAGCCATGCTAAGGGATGGATTTACAACATTGCGTACGGTTATGCCTTGTTGTGTAGTATACGTGCTTTCATCAAACGCATCACGTATAGTATTGCCTGTATATCCCTGCGAATATGCTACACGCACCAGTACGCGAGCGATCGGTGTATACCCCACGCCAGCCTGATAACTCATCATCGACTGGTCATTGAAGTTGAAGAAGTCTTTGCGGATACCTCCGTCCAGTGTCAGTTTATCTTCCAACAGGTTTGCTCCTGCTTTCAGGAAGAAACCGTAGTTAGCCAGGTCTCTGTTACCATTGATAATTGCCGGATACTGGCTATCGGTTGAACGATATGCGCCATCATCCAGTGCGCCTTGCTGATAACTTGCACCCGGCATAATACGAATACCTTTCACATTAAAAGTATAGTATATACGCGCATTGATCCGGGTTACGTCAAATTTATAGCCGGGATAACCCACAGCCATATTCTGATCGCCAAAAACATACGAGGCCTGCACACCGAGATTATATACCCGTGCATTGAGATTGGCAAAATTTAATGTCGATGATCTTTGTGTTAATGCGAGCTCTTCAAAACCGCCATATATAGTTTGTGCTTTCGAATTCTGATGTGCGAGTGACAGATTTACTTCTGCATTTTCACTGGGCACGTAGCGCATGGATGCGCTCATGCCGTAATCCTGCCGTGCAAGACTTCCGTAAAGATTTGTCTGCGCAGCTGATGATTGATAGAACAGAAGTGAATCACCAGGAATATAGCGTCTCTGGCTGAACACATAATAGGGGTCATCGAAACGTCTCGTATTATTATAGTTGCCGGATATACGTACCAGAAATTTATCACGTACACCAAAACCAACGGATGCCTGGCTGATGGCTGTCTTGGCAGCTCCCGGAGCAAAACTATATTGCGATGTACCTTGTGCACTAACCTTGTTCCCTTCCTGTGCCCTTGTTAGTATATTGATAACTCCGGCAGCCGCATCGCGACCAAAAAGTACGTTTGAAGGACTGCGCACAATTTCGATACGCTCTACATCGCCCAGGTTTACCGGCAATGTTTCCCACAGTATGCCCCCATCAAAGTAGTTGTTAACCGGCATGTTGTCGATCATTACCAATATCATCTTGCTTCGGGCATCGCTTAGTGTACTTCCCTGCGGCACGGCTTCATTACCGTACATATATACTTCGTACAAACCGTTTACGCTTTGCTGTACAAATAACCCCGGGGCCAAGCGCAGTGCTTCCGGAATTGTTAGCGCTCCGGCATTTTCAATTTCTTCGCGGGTTAGTACGGTAGCCGAATACGGAGTCTTGTTTACATCTTCTTCCTTACCGGAAGCTCCCTGTATTTTTACGGTGGCATCACCTTCGTATTTCAGGTTTAGTATATCCTGATCGACCGTGAATTTATAGAGCGAACCGGATGCATCTTTATCATCTGCAGTCTGAGCAGACACTGCACAGAAAATCAACAGAAAGCCGATTAGTAAATAGGTAATACGCATATATACTTTCTGTTTTTAGAAATCACATCCTGTAAATTCATAGGTAAGTTTATAGTAGCCTTTCCTTGCCACTGCCACATCGCAACTGTTTGGTTCGTAGACAAAAACTTCCTCTTCTTCACCAAAGTCCGGATTGAAAGCTCCATGCGCGTAAATAGCGTTATTAATTCTGTTGTATGGCCGCAGGTCGAAACCAGAAAAAGCATCCGCTATAAAAGGCCGCAGGGTTTCCTGAATTAACATCTTCGGGTTAAATGTATATTCATACCGGAACTCACCGGTTTGATCGCCATTTTCATCGGTAATCGTTAGCACGTTACCATATTTATCGATCGTATAGTCCTGGTGCAAAAGCAGGTTTGTTCGCTCGAGATCACCATAGGCTCTTAACCCTATCAGCTGCCCCGATTCATTATAGAGATAGTCCTTCAGCGATGCAAGTTGATCATCCTCGTTATAGGTATACAACGATGTCCATTGGCCCGCGGCACTATATTCATATACATTCTTCTGGAATACAGCCCCTCCATACCATGCATTTACCGAATCAACTTTACCATCAGCCCGGTATGCAACTACCCATGTGGTTTCCTCGCCAAAGTAGCTGGTTTTGATTGTTGTTAGTCTATCATTAGCATCGTATGCAAATTCATTCCAGAATTGGTCAAAGAATGTAAGTTTCGAAAGCTTACAGGTTGGCGAAATGCAGGGCTTCACCTCAATTACATTGGAGTAACCTGATGTTTTCTCCAGGCGTTTCGCTTTCACACGATAGTAGTGTGTATTCCGATAGTCAAGACCTTCCACATCGAGTGAAGTACCTACTACTTCAACACCATTGTAGTTAGTAAGTATAGTACTGAAGTCAGGATCAGTTGCTACTTCAATAAGATAACTTGCAGCATCGTCAACGGCTGTCCAGTTAGCAGTGAAGGAAAATACTTTAACATGCGTAGCCGGTATAGCAATCGGTGATGTTAATGCAGCTGTAGCTACTTGTATTGTATTTGAATTACCGGAAAATGTATTGTCTCGCTGAGCGCGAACGCGGTAGTAATAGGTTACTTCAGCTGCAAGACCTGTTACCTGTAACGTAACCCCTGATATTTCGTGTGATTGATAGTTTGGAACCATGCTGGAGAATTGTGGATCTGTAGCAACATCTACTACATATACCGAACTGCCGAGTACCGGTTTCCACGTGGCAACAAAACTGGTAGACTGCACGTCTAATGCATCCAGTGCTATAGGAACAGGTTTGATGAAGTTGGTTTCCTGCAATTCGCAGCCTGCTACCAAAACATACACCAGGGGCATGATGATATAGCGGCAAAATCTGAAAACAGATATGTTTTTATTCATGGGGTAATCACTCTCCTGCTTATCGTTGATCTTATACCTTAAATCGTAAAGAACTTTCAATCGCTGACTGTGCTAACGAACAAAATGAAGGGGTTGCCAAAGTATACATTTAGCAGCACCACATAGCAAGTCTTTTCGGCGTCAAAATTACAAAGGCTTTAATAATGAGGCCTCTAAAAAGATTACACATGGTAGCCTCCGTAAGATTACAGAGGTATACTTCCGTAATGGTTGCGCCACGATCAGATTGTTACTAACATTACAGGTATGAAGCGAGTGAAGTACCCCTATCTGAATAAAGAACTCAAGAGTATGAAAGGTGAACGATGGCGTGATATACCCGGATTTGAAGGTCTTTATAAAGCTTCGAACCTGGGACGGGTGAAATCACTTGATAGAACTATACCCCATCCGCGATTAAAAGAACAATTTGTTGCCGGCAGAATTCTGAGTCAGTCTGTAGCGCAGAACCGAAATATAAAAACAGGTGAGCCGATGATCGATCTGCGCGTATCGTTATCACACGAAGGGCGGCAATATTATTTTAACACAAGGCGAGTTATCTATAGCGCTTTTGTTGAAGATATAGATTATGAGAAGGACGGTATGTATGTAATCAATAAAGATGGCGATGGTTATAACAACACCGTGAAGAACCTGAAGCTGGTAACAAAAAGTGAAAAAAGTCTGCGCGTGTTCAAGCGCGATCGCGTTGATTCATATTTAAAAATTGCTGATCGCTCGCAATGGACAAGTTTCGGAGGGCACAGCAGACGCAAGCCTGTTAAACAATATACCCGAAAAGGAAAACTAGTGGCACGTTACGAAAGCATCAGTGAGGCTTCGCGAAAAACCGGTTGTGGTGAAAAAGAAATTATACTGGTGGCACGCGGCATTCACCATCACACCAAAGGATTCAAATGGAAGTATGCGTGAGTAATTTAAATAGAGTTGGCGCGAATAACCGTGTCGCGAATAACATCATCGAGTTTAAGGGCTGTATCTTCCAGCATTGCTACGATCTTCCGGTTATCATCCGAGAGTGATGACTTCTCCAGTATATTCAGTAGTCCTAATATAGTAGCAACCGGTTGCCGGGTTTGGTGCGATTGCATCCACGAGATCTGCTGCAATATCTCGGTCTGCATTTCAATTTGTATTTCGTGTCGTTTGCGTTCTGTTATATCGACAATGCGAAGTGCTACACCGATCAGTACGCCATTATCATATATAGGAGTATATTCCGATCGTATCCATGACGACATCATGCTGGGATAGTATATTTCGCGCTCGCTGACAACGGTCTGCTTCGTGTTGATCGCTTTGTTATAGTTTTCATGAAACGTAAGCAATGCCATTTCATCAACCCCCGATTCCGTATACGCCAATATACTATCGCCCAGTTTCAACTCACGTCCATGCAGGCTCAGGCTTCCCTCCTGCGCTTTCTTGTTGAAGAAAATAATTCTGTACTGCGGATCTACCAGGATTATATATGATTGTGTGCTATCAAATATAGCCTGCAATACCTGGCGCGATTGTTCGAGCCGCGTGTGCATCGCTTTCATTTCGTGCATATACTCTGTTACTTCCCGCTCAAGCTCTTTGCGTTTAGTGCGTACAAATTCGAGCAGATCGTTTTTAAACACGAGTCCTTCGAACTGCCCACCCTGGTATACCGATAACACTTCCTCCTGCTCTGCTTGCATAATCTGCAACGCTTCGTCTACACTACAGGGCAATGAAACGGATGGCTTCTCCGACAGGCAGTCGATTACAAGATTTCGTGGACGTTGTAAAATATCAAGGGGTGTAAGAATACCGAGATAGTGATGCATTTCGTCCTGCACAACCAATACAGTTTGTTGTAGAAGGAGATCCTTTATTGCTATGACATGCTCATAAGCTCCGATCGTTTGAAAGTCTCGTCTGACAAAGAAAGAAATGTTCATCCGAGTTTCTGTTCAATGTTGCTATAGGAGGTGACGCTGAAGTTTACGTTGATAAGTTCACGATCGGACACATCGAACAGTATACTATCATTGTGATGGTCTTTTCTTTTATAACCTGCAGTAGTGAGCTGTACAACAGACAAGAGTATATCTGTTTTTTCTCCGGGGATAGAAACATCCCGGAAAAGAAGCGACTCAATTTTTTCGAATGAACGATTGACAGAGTATTGAAGCTCGTTGCCTTTACTCATCTGCTTAAAGCGTATAGACCAGGCTGCAAATATACACCTATAAAAAGTAATCTAATAACCCATTGGCAGGTAGTATCCTCCGTTACGACCTGCTGAGAACGTTTACAACATGTACGCTATATACTGGTTTCCATGTATAGTAGCACGACCGTGGACCGTGTAGTTTTTCATGCTATACGCAACCTGCTGCATGTCAGTACACTTCATGATATACTACAAATGCACTAGATTTTTTACAACACGATCATTTTCAAATGTGTTGCTACATGTATCAATGAAATAAATAGACGCTATTTTTTTTAAATAACTTTAGAAAGCCAGCGCAATTTTTTTTCGGGATCGTTTTCGAAATATACTCTATGCCTGCGCTTCAGATTTATTCTTAACCATACTTACAACGTGAAATATGTGTGAGAGCTATAGCATGTCCCCTGTAATCAGGATACCAGTTGCTTGCGGGCAGCAAATTTCTTACGCGACTTGGTAATGGCATCGTAGTTTTTCACAGCCCATTGTGCGAGGCCATTGATGTGTGGCAAAAGACTTTTGCCGAGATCGGTAAGTTCATACTCTACGCGTGGGGGAATTTCAGGATAGTGCTTTCGAACCACCATTCCATCGGCTTCGAGCGTTCGTAGTGTAACCGTTAACATTTTCTGTGATATATCACCGATAGTCTGCGCTACTTCATTGAAACGCATAGCTGTTTTATGTTCGCCCAGTAACAGGATCACCAGGATAGACCACTTGTCGCCAAAGCGATCCAGTACGTTCCGAATCGGGCAATTGGCGTGCAGATCATAATCTTCCAACTTTTTTTTCATGGTCTAACACATTGATTTTCACCTATAGTTTCCTTTTGGTAAGTAAGTGACTGCGAGGTACGCTCTTGCACGGCAATTCAGTATACATTTACCTTTGAGTATCCAAAAGTAACTAAATACCTGATGGATTGCAACTCACCCTGTTTGGGGACAGCAGAAGTAAAAAGATAAGTACAGATGATCTATAGTATCGGCAAAGAATTTGCATACCATTCATACCCTGA
>CAMLLI010000223.1 GCA_946480685.1 uncultured Flammeovirgaceae bacterium
TACGGAGGTGGTAATTGCGTGGGCTGCACTTCGCTCAATACAATAGCCGACATATCGTCCATGGTTTGTCTGAATATATCGATATCAAGTTGAAGCGCTTCACTCAATTGTGCACGGTAACCGAGTTCATACATTTCCACCGTCAGTAATGCCAGGTCGGTATTGCCAATCTGTTTTACGGTAGGTGCTGTAGGTATACCGGTGTTGATCGAAACATCCAGGTATGTATTGCCTATAAATGATCCGCTGTTGGAGCGTGTTACCGCAGCACGTATCAGGTGAAGTTTGTTGATCTTGTAAGTGGTGGCCAACTCGTAGGCTACACGCGTTTTATCAGGTGTTGAAAATTTATCGGCCCGTACTGCGGCCATTATCCGCCAGTGTTCCGAAGGATTGATATCCGTGCGAATAAAACCTGCCCAGGTATTAATGGAGCGATCACCATTGAGGAATCCGACTATATTCTGATTCGGATTTACATACGGTGCATCGGTATAGTCAACCACCTGGTAACTTATACCCGGTGTTATCGTATTGCTCTTGCCAATATTTATACCATACTCGGCTGTGGCATCAAAGGTGGTATAGTCATACTGACTCGGATTGCTGCCTACATTTATATTGTCGTATCCGTCTACATAAGAAGTACGAACATGCAGGCCATAGATCTGTGCCGACAGGTTTGCATAACGAGAATCTGATTTGTTGGTTGTGAAGTATGTTAACTGTGTAGAACCACCTTGTACGCCCAGAAAAACTTTTTGCACTTCATCTTCCTGCAAGCCTAAACTAAGATCGAGTGAAACATCATCGTTAGGTTTATAGGTGATAAAACCATTGGCTCCCCATCTGTTCATAGCACGATCGCGGTGCGGATAACGATTGGAAGCTGAAGCCTGTGGATTAGCAGACGTATTGGTAAAGAGCGTAACCGGATCTACAAACTGTTGCTGCGGTATAGCATAATAAGTATCATCAAAACGATCGCGATCCTGGAAATTACCCGATACTATAAAACTGAATTTATCACTGGTACGATAGCCGAAGGAACCGTTCGCAATACGCGTGTCGGCACCATACTGTACGTTGGCGTTCGTATATACCGGCTGCGTTCCCATGCGTTTGGTAATGATGTTGATCACACCGGTTACAGCATTTGGTCCGAACAACGGTGCTGACGGACCGCGCACAATTTCGATACGTTCTACATCATTGATGTCAATTGGTAAACTTTCCCAAAATGTTCCACCCAGGTTATTGTTAAACACCGGGCGGTTATCAATCATTACCAATGTAGTAAGATTAGACTTGCTGAAAGGTTGTGGCGTATAGCGAAGTGCATTGTCAAATCCACGAATGTGTATATCGTATACACCGTTGGTTTGTTCACGAACAATTACACCCGGAGCCAGGCGCAAAGCTTCCATAATACTGGCAGAGCCTGCCTTGTCTATTTCAGCGCGCGTTATCGTATAGCTTGAGAGAGGAGCGTCAAAAAGCGTTTCATCTTTCTTTGAAGCTGAATTGATGGGTACGTTCATCAGCTGTTCAAGCGACAATTCATACAGATCTTCTTCAGGTTTTTGCTCTTGCGCAAATAAAGGAGCACTGCACAGTGCACCTAAAACAAGTAAACAGGTAGGTCGTATTTTCATTGGGTATTTTTTTCAGCACAAAGATAGAGGAAACGAATTACTCCGTTTACCGTATTTCTGGTACTGATTCTGTCCAAACGCTACATGAGCCAGAATGTTTGGACGCCCGGTATAAATAATGAAAAACTTTTGATGGCTTTAAGGATGAATATGATCTGTACTACGATGCGTTGCACGATGCAAACCGAATAACATTGCTGCGCCAGGCTAAAGTGTAAAATATCTTTTGGAGTGTCGCTGGCCTGAATTGTTTCTGTATACATCGCTATACTTCCTTTTTTATATAATATTTCCCATTGGGGGAGAAACATTTTAATATTTTTGGTGCCCTTCTATACATGGAATTAAAACTACAAACCGGTTATAAACAGATTCTGGGCATGGCCATGCCGATCACGCTGGCCATGCTGGTGCCTCAGATCAACTTCATTACGAACAACATTTTTCTCAGTGGCCTGGGTGAAAAATCACTGGCATGCGCAGGCATTACCGGTGTATACTACCTGATCTTCGCAGTGATCGGTAATGGTTTGAACAACGGCTTGCAGGCATTGATCGCGCGCAGGGCCGGACAAAATCTTCCGCAGGAAATCGGCAGACTATTCTTTCATGGTATATGGGTTGCCCTCGGTGTGTCGGGTATTGGCATCGCTATTACCTATACCTTGGCTCCTTCTATATTGCGTGCCGTTATTCATGATGCTTCTATAGCGCAGATGGCTATAGACTTTCTGCGCATACGCATCTGGGGGTTGCCGCTGCTATACCTATATGTGATGCGCAATGCGTTGCTTGTAGGAACAAACCAGACCAAACTGCTGGTATGGGGTACGTTGAGCGAGGCAGTAGCGAATATATTCTTTGACTATGCTTTTATCTACGGCAAGTTTGGCTTCCCGGAAATTGGTTTTAACGGTGCAGCATACGCTTCTATCATTGCGGAAGGGCTGGGCCTGCTGGTGATCTATGCCGTAATACACTTTATGGGTATGCACCGTAAATTTGCATTCTTCAACCAGACTACATTTGACGCTTCTGTTTTTAAAGTTATACTCATCCAATCATCTCCGCTGGTAGCGCAGTATGCGATCAGTATCGCCAGCTGGGAGTATTTTTATATACTGATTGAACACCACGGAGCCCGCGCGCTGGCGATCTCCAACACCATGCGTAACATCTTCGGGTTGTTCGGTATATTCTCCTGGGCATTTGCTTCCACTACCAACACCATGGTAAGCAACATCATCGGACAAGGCCGTCAGGAAGAAGTTATAGCGTTGATCAAACGCATCGCTAAAATAAGCTTTTCTATATCAAGCTTCATTTTCATTGTTCTCAATTTATTCCCCGAGTGGTTCCTGTCTTTCTACGGGCAAGGCGATGATTTTATTCGGGACGCTATACCGGTAGTACGTGTTGTTTCACTGGCGCTGCTATTCATGTCATTTGGAACGGTGTGGCTAAACGCAGTTACCGGTACGGGTAACACGGTGGTGAACCTTACCATTGAATTAATTACCATTGTAATATATAGCCTCTATTGCTATATCGTGCTCGAGTATCTTGATCTTCCCATTACGTGGGGCTGGGGTTCCGAGTGGGTATACTGGATATCGATGTTCTCCATGGCCTATATTTACCTGCGATCGGGTAAGTGGAAGAATAAGAAGATTTGAAAGGCCGCTGGCTTCAGGCTGGTAGTTTCGAGAAGAATTATTCTCAGGCACTATACAACTATAAAGATCGCTTAACCTGATGCGTCATTCCAGTAACCAGAAGCCAGAGGCCAGTAGCCTCTTATGATTTGGTGGCGGAGAGATACGGCTTTATTTCGAGGTATATTCGCTTGTATTCGCGCCTTGTGTCTTGTATGGAGTTTTTGATGCGAGTCATGGAATTTGTACTCCAGTTTTTCGATCCGACTAATTCTTCAATGCTTTTTTCAATTCGATCGCGATGATGCAGCAATTCACGTGTGGCTTTGTCGATGGGATGTTTGGACTTCGGTGATACGATCATCCGCTTGTCATCGAGCGTTCGTATTGTCTGGTTAATTGTATCGCGAATCTGGAGAAGTGATTTTGAAATTACCTCACGCTCCAGCGCTATATCAACAGAATCTTTCTTCTGTATTTTGTCAGTCTGGCTATAGCTTACAGCAGCACACATAGCCATTGCAGCGATTAATATAGTCCTTACCGTTTTCATACGTGTATTGTAGAATAAATTACAGTGCCTGAGCAACGATTTCATTTCGCAAACACATAACAACAGAGATGAGCAACAGCTTCTACATTTACATACGTTCTATCGTTCGAAACTGAATATAGCAGCGTCTTTATTTTTTTTACCACTCAGCAGGTCTGTGATTATCCCGGCTGCGATTTCACTGAAGGTGATTCCATTGCCACCAAAACCCAGAGCGAAATATGTGTTGGACCGTTGCCGGATCGGGCCGATATAGGGCAAACCATCTTTTGTATTGCAAAATGTACCAGCCCATTCAAAGTCTGGTCTGAAGTCTATTTCCGGAAAAAGTTTGCTGAAGGTTTGCTGTAACTGCTTTGTCTTCAGTGGCAATTTAGCATCCCGTTTATCCGGATTGTAAAACTTGTCATCTTTGCCGCCAATGAGTATGCGGTTATCCGAAGTAGTACGCAAGTATAGATACGGCCGGGCGGTTTCCCATATAAGACTGTTCTTATACCAGAATTTACTTTGCTCAAATGGTTCGCTTATAACGGCATAGGTCGAATATAGTGTCTCTACTTTTTTAGGAATATAGTTTTGGGACTCATAGCCACAGCAGATAATCAATTTGCGCGCGGTAATGGTATGGCCCGTGTGTGTTCGAAGCTCAACGGAACGCTTGTGATGCTTCAGGTTTACTACTTCGGTGCCATCATACACCTGTAAACCTTTTCGTGCGGCAGCATTTATTAATGAATGCGTGAGCCTATAAGCATCCATCTGTGCTGCATCACGTGAAAGTATACCGGCCGGAGCAGTAAAGGTAAATTTGTCACGTATATCCGCTGATGCTAGCATTTCAACCTGCGATATATTGTACCGCCTGCGAAATTTGTATTCTTTCTCGAGGTCTTCAATATCATTTTTGAACGATGCAAACTGGAAACTGGGCTTGGCGATAAACTCTACATCTTTAAAGTTCGAAGCAATCTTATGGAGACTTCGGATAGCTTGCAAACATAATTCATAGCTGCGCACAGCATTATGCTCACCAACGATATCAATCAGTTTATGCAAGGGTGTGTCGATTTCGTACTGCAGCAGACATGTACTCGCGGCCGTACTGCCCTGCCCTACATGTCGCTTGTCAATGATGGTAACGTTGAAACCGGCTCTGCATAAATAGTATGCAACGATAGCCCCGGTAATACCCGCACCCATTACCGCTACATCGGTATTAACAGATTCGCTCAGCGAAGGGTATGTTTTTACTATGCCATGTTTTAACAGCCAGAACGGGTAGTGCGAGCGCAGGTCCATAAACTATAATATAGCGAAGTATGTCAGGAATGTGATATAGGTGTAAAGATTTGTTGATCGGTCGGCAGTTCTTTTGCCTCGCGCTTAATGATAAACACAGCGGTGTCGTCCGGTGTTATACCGGAGCCGTGATTGAGCGTATATACTTTCGTGAACTCCGCACCGCAAAAGAGTATAATGGAAGTATAGTATACCCACAGCAATAAAATAATAATCGATGCCGCGGTTCCATACGTTACACCAATGCTGGAATTGGCAACATAAAAACTGATCAGCGATTTACCAATCAAAAAAAGTAACGAAGTAAAGCCTGCGCCTACAAAGGCATCGCGCCATCGGATGGTAGCGTCCGGCAATACTTTAAAGATGACTGCAAACAGGCATGTTATAACAGCCAGTATCGATAGGAGATTAAGTCCCTGGAATATATAGGCTGAAAGGTCATCAAAATAATGTTCGATCTTTTCGTGCAGCAGGTCGAGTACAGCATTGATGATAAGTGATACCATCAACAGGAAACCCAGACCAACCAGCAATGAAAACGAAATGAGACGATTGACAATGAGTTTCACAAAGCCACGTTTGGGTTTTGCACGAATAGACCATATATAGTTGATGGAGTCCTGCATCTCGGTAAACACACCGGTTGCTCCTATCAGCAACACGGCAAACCCGATCAATGCTCCGGATGTACCCAACTGCGACTTTTCTATATTCTGTATAATCTCCTGTATCTGCAAGGCTGCGGAGTTTCCCACCAAGCCGTTGATCTCTCCGTATATCTTTCCCTGAACAGCCTCGCGTCCCCAGAATATACCGGCCAGCGAAATGATGATGATCAGTATAGGGCCCATCGAAAATATAGTATAGTACGAAAGTGAAGCGCTGAACTTCATGCCGTTGTCATGAATAAATTCAATACCGGCCTGCTTTAGTACGTTCCATATCTTGATGAGCAGTTTCACCCGAAACGGCTTTACTTTTTAGATATATCGAGTCGTTTGTGAATCTCTTCGATCTCAACGATAAGTTTCGCCACAGCGGGATCTGCGTAGGCGCCATAAGCATCCATCAATGTACCTTTTGCACCATCGCTGGCTTCTATAACATATAGTATAGAATTGTCATCGGGGTTGCTTATACCTTCGAAGCGGTAGAAGTTAACCACCTTCAGATCGTGTGCTGTATAAACTTTTTCAGTCTCCAGTGATTTCAAGCCACCATCCTGCGCCTTGAAATTTTCAACGTAACCCTGCTCTATCATTTTGTCGAGGCAAGTCTTCAGGGTTCTCATCTGTGGTATAGGAGTTGTCTGTGCCATAAAATATTTTTTCTTAGTTTTTAGAAATCTGGTTATCAAAATCAACTAGGTTATCCTGTATTGCACGCGCGTGTGGCAGTGCACCGTTCAGCCAGGTCTTTATATTCAGATCTTTTGTCCTGGAACCGTACGATTCCATTTCATTTATAAGTTCTTTGTTCTTATCCCGTATCTCTTTACTCCAGCGCGAATCAAACTCGCTTGGTTTTTCATCGAGCAGTTTCCGCACTTTTCGTGTAGCATTTTCCGTTGCTTCCTCCGGTATACTGATCACATGTGCTGCGGCATACGATTCAACTTCATTCAGCAATGTTTGCAGCTCAGGCTTTACTTTCTTCGCTGTGGCTGCTGCACTCTTTGATTCTTTCTCCATCGCTACATCTGTCAGTGCAATCAGCGTATGCAGTGCATTCGCTGTTTCGAGTACAAACTGCGCGTCCTTCTC
>CAMLLI010000224.1 GCA_946480685.1 uncultured Flammeovirgaceae bacterium
GTTTCGTCTGTTGCCCGGTGATCGCTTTAGCGAAAACGAAATCGCCGAGCGCGTTGCCGCCAGCCGCACCCCGGTGCGCGAAGCCCTGGCGCGTTTGCAGCGCGAAGGTTTTGTGATGATCAAAAAAGCATCTGTGCGCAACGCGTCATTTGTGGCAAGCGGTAAAGCTATATGTATAGCGACATCGCTCGCAACCACCACACTGAAAGGTCGCTACACAAAAATATTCGCATTTAACGTTGGTGTATTCTGGAAAGATGCTTCCAAAGAGTTGGCTATCATTAAAAGACTACTCCTACCAACGGGTAAACTATATATCTTTCATCAGCCACCGCCAGGTTCAAGTATTGCCTTCAACAAAAGTATTGCAGCGAAAGTAACAGAGAACCTTGACAAAGAGAATTTCACTCTCCTTGACATTGTCCATAAAAAAATGTCTCCGGCACCGGTAGTTTGTATAACGGCTAAAGCATGAAATTCATCTATATATTTGCAGCAATTATGACCGCATGATCGAAACCATAATTACGGCCGTATTGGCTTTTGCATCCACCAATGTAGACGACCTGTTTATACTCATGATGTTGTTTACCGTCACCTCACAATCATTCCGGCCTCACCATATACTATCAGGTCAGTACCTTGGCATTATAACATTGATCGCCATTAGTGTTATTGGTTCGCTGATTGGTATTGTTATCCCGAAGGTATATATCGGGTTGCTGGGATTCTTCCCGATTTACCTGGGCATTCGTAAATTTTTCAGCAAAGACGATGACTCAGATAGTTCACCTGTAGTCACTCCGGATAAAAAATATGTTTTAGCATCGATTATCAGCCCTGCAACATTAACTGTCGCGTCAATTACCATCGCGAACGGGGCCGATAATATTGGCATCTATATACCCTTGTTCGTCAACCTGACTCCAACAAATCTCGTGTTTACAATCTGTATTTTTCTGATGATGGTTTTTGTGTGGGTAAAGATCGCTGAATATCTCGTTCAGCATCCACGATTAAAAAATACGCTGGCGCGTTACAACCATGTGCTGTTTCCCTGTATCCTTATCGGCCTGGGCATTTATATACTGATCGAAAGTAAATCGTATACACTTGCGTTTCCATCATAGCAACCGCACGTATACATATCATACGGCAGTTGCTACGGGAAATGATTACTTAAATGATAAGTTTTGCAACACCTCCGTCTACACGTAAAGCGCTGCCATTGGTTCCGGACGAAAGCGGACTCGCTACATACGTTACCAGGTTTGCTACTTCCTGCACAGATGCAAACCGCTGAAGCAATGAAGTAGGTCGTGCAGTCTTAAAGAAATTCTGTTCTGCCTCCTGTGGGGTAACTTTCTGCGTAGAAGCCAACTGCTTAACAAACTCTTCTACACCTTCTGATTTTGTAGGACCGGGTAATACGGAATTTACAGTAACACCTGTTCCCTTTGTAAGTTCTGCCAGACCACGACTTACAGATAGCTGTGCTGTCTTGGTCATACCGTAGTGAATCATTTCTTCCGGAATATTTATAGCAGACTCGCTTGATATAAAAATAATGCGACCCCAGTTCTTCGCGATCATCTTCGGAAAGAAATGTCGCGACAGGCGCACACCACTTAGCACATTCACTTCATAGAAACGAAGCCAGTCTTCGTCCGTAATGTCAATGAAAGGCTTAGGCTCAAATATACCTGCGTTGTTTACCAGTATATCAATGTCCGGTAGTTTAGCAATCAATTGCTTTACATCTTCTGCTTTGGAGAAATCAGCCGGCACTCCGGAAACTTTTGCTGATGGTATAAGTTTTTTCAATTCCGCTACAGCGGCATCTACGCGTTGCTGTGAGCGACCGTTTATTATTACGGTAGCCCCTTCTGCAAGCAAGCTCTGCGCGATGGCAAAGCCTATACCTTGTGTCGAGCCACTAACAAAAGCCGTCTTGTTTTTTAATTGTAAATCCATGTATATCTATTTTTTAAAAACGTTATCTACTGCGTATGTATTATACTGAAGGAAGGAAAGCAACACAGCAAAAAACGCTGCATGTATAAATTGAGATGGCATTGCCTCCCAGTTCTCAACCATAGCCGAGCCGAATATCAATATTACCATCGTGAAACCTCCGGCAATGAGTGATACTCTCGTAAATAAACCAATCACCAGCAACAAACCAATTACAAATTCAGCGATCGGTAAAATATAGCTGAACGGAGTAACGAGTACCGGTGGCAACATTGACTTTTCGAATGAGCTCACCATCCAGTTACTAAATCCATGCAGCTTGGGCAAACGCACCAGGCCGTGTCCTAACATACTGGCAGCCACCGCCAGTCTGATAATTAAAAACGAAGTTGTGTTCATGTATCAAGGGTTAATAAAGTTCATGCTCGCTGGCACGCAACCGGTATAGATCACCTTCCGTCAGGTATATATACCCACTCCTGATTATCACTTCCATCAGCAACAGGTATACATGCATCTTAGTTCTCTGCCGATTCTTTTTAACAATAAATTAACTATTGTGTTACGTTAGCCAGCGGTACAAAATTGAAATGCTGGCCGCATTTAAAACTTGTAAAATCCTTGGAATGTCTTGTACATTTGTGGGATATGGAAATCCAGAATCTGTACGAGCCGTTCGAGATCGAATTCCTGGAAATGAAGGAATGTCCCATCCACGCGCATAAGCATAACTTCTTCGAACTCGTGTATATTGTAGACGGCACGGGCGTGCAATGCATCAACAAGAATAAACTGCCGTATGCAGCGGAAAAGTTGTTCCTGCTTATGCCACAAGACTGCCACGCATTTGAAGTCAAAACCGTTACCAGGTTTTTTTTCATCCGGTTCAATGATATTTACCTGAAGACGCAAAGCAAGGAGTGGATTCAAAAACTGGAATTCATTTTTCAGAACAACACGCATTTACCGGGCTGTATCATCAAGAACAAAACAGACAAACCGCTGGTAAAAGCGATGGTAGATGCGTTGATACGCGAACACGTTAACCAGCAGCATTATCATCGTGAAGTTGTAAGGCAGATCGTGAATACACTGCTCACCATTGTTGCCCGCAATATATCCATGCATATACCGCTGAAGGAAAATGCCAAGACCAATACTTCGCTGGACATCATTAACTATATCCACCAGAATATATACTCGTCAGACAAGTTAAAGGCCGAGCAGATCGCACAACGCTTTCACATATCACCAACGTACATCAGCGAATACTTCAAGAAATTAACCGGAGAAAATCTGCAGCAGTATATTATTGACTATAAGCTTAAACTGATTGAGACACGCCTGCGCTACAGCGATCTGCGTATGAACGAGATTGCATTTGAGTTTGGATTTACCGATGAAAGTCACCTGACCCGAACGTTCAAGAAACATAAAGGCGTGAGTCCTTCCGAATTCCGAAAACACGTCAACAGCAAAAAAAGAAATTCTGTTGCTGCATGAAAATCAACACACACAGCCGATGAAGTGGATTACGCGCGAGCGCCCGAAGATAGACCGTATAGCCTGTCCGTGGCTAATCAAACGTTTTATTGATCACGAAGCCGAGATCATCTACGTTCCTTTCGACCAGGTAAAAACAAAAGCACAAGAACTCGATGCTATACCTTTCGATATACCGGACGTTGAGTTCACACACTACGGTGATGAATGTACATTCGACTACTTCATTCGCAAGTATGAATTGAAAGACGCTGCGTTACAAACCCTGGCAGTTATTGTACGCGGTGCTGATACCGACCGTCATGATATAGCCAGCCAGGCATCCGGGCTCTGGGCTATATCGGCAGGGCTATCGCATAACATTACCAACGATCACGAACTTCTGCAGCAAGGCATGGTGCTGTATGATGCATTATATACCTGGGCAAAACATCTGCAACATGAAAAGCACACACAGAACCCAATCGAAAATTTACTGCTCGATGTATACCAGCGATTCATTCAGCAAAAATCCTCGTCACGGAAAATACCTTCGTGGGCAAAAGAGTTAAAGGAAATTATACAGGATCAAATCGACACCAACCTCAGTCTTAATCTCAAAGAACTGTCTCAAAGTCTTAACGTTCATCCGGCTTATCTCTCGCGCGAGTTCTCAAAATACTTTGATGACCTTTCTTTTGGCGAGTATATCCGGAAGTTAAGAATCGAGAAGGCGATGCAGTTGCTGGAAGATCCGAAGTATTCGCTGGCAGAGATTGCGTACCTCACCGGCTTCTCCGATCAAAGTCATTTTAATCGCATCTTTAAAAAGCATACCGGTAAAAACCCTTCCGAACACCGGAAAAGTTTTCCAAAAAAGTAAAACGGATACAAATAGTAAATTCCGTTCTATCCTGCGCTGTAAAGACTCAGTAGCATTGTTCTACTTTAAGCTTACAACGTATGATTCGTTTTTCTTTACTATTTCTGTTATTTATCAACGCAACTTTATGTTTTTCACAAACCGTTGAGAAGCATGTACACGAGCGTGAGCAGTTGTGGCTGGGTTATTTCAACCAGACACGACTCACCAACAAATTTGGTTTATGGTTCGACATTCATTACCGGCAAACCGATAACTTTGTTGATCGTCCGTTTCAATTTCTGGTTCGTCCGGCATTAACGTATTTCATTCGCGACAATCTTCGTGTACAAGCTGGTTACGCTTTTGCTGAACACTTTCCCCCCAAAGGAAAAGATACTACGCGACCGGAGCACCGCGCCTGGCAACAGATATGGTGGAACCAGAAATATAGCGGTCTCACAACGCTTCAATGGCTTCGACTCGAAGAGCGCTTCAACCGTAAAATAGAAAATGATGTTTTACTGGACGAGTATAACTTCAATTACAGGCTTCGCTATAACATGTCGTTCTTTATTCCGCTGAAGGGAAAAGAAATCACACCGCGCTCACCTTTCGTTGCCGTAATGAACGAAGTGTTTATCAACTTCGGAGGCAAGATTGTTTATAACACGTTTGATCAGAATCGTTTCTTTGCCGGTGTAGGATATCAATTCACATCGCACCTCAATGGCCAGCTTGGTTATATGAATATATACCAACAGGAAGCCAGTGGAAATAACTTCCTTTCAACCCATGCCATACGTTTCTTCATTTTCCATTCACTCGATCTGCGTCCCAAAGCCAAAGAATAATACAACGCACATTCGCCATGCAACCTCCATCCTATACATTACGAAATCTCGTTACTTATTTTCTGAAGCTTGGTACGTGGGGCTTCGGTGGCCCGGTAGCATTAGTCGGGTACATGCACCGCGATCTTGTTGATAACAAAAAATGGATTGCTGAAGACGATTATAAAGAAGGATTGGCGCTCGCACAGCTTGCACCGGGTCCGCTGGCCGCACAGCTGGCTATATATATCGGCTATATACATTACAGAATTCTGGGTGCTACGCTGGCAGGTATAGCGTTTGTTATTCCTTCGTTCCTGATGGTGCTCGGCATTGGGTATGCGTATGTACAGCTTGGCGGATTACCCTGGATGCAAGCTATATTTTATGGTGTAGGTGCCGCAGTGATCGGCATCATTACCATTTCAAGCTATAAGCTGACTGTTAAAAGCATCGGTAAAGATTATTTACTCTGGGCAATATTCATTGTACTCGCCATAACAACCTTTATTACGGAAGAGGAAAACATCTGGTTGATCTTAGCGGCTGGTATAGTGGTATGGTTTGTCAAGGCCCCACCTTCATTTGCAAGAAGTACATTACCAGTTATAGCACCGGTGTTAGTGCAGGCTGCGCCAGTCGTTTCAACCAATGCTAAACTTTTACAGGTCGCATGGTTCTTTACCAAAGCCGGTGCGTTTGTATTTGGCAGTGGTTTAGCTATCGTTCCATTCTTATATGGCGGTGTGGTAAAAGAATATCAATGGTTGAACGAGCAACAATTTGTAGATGCTGTGGCTGTAGCGATGATCACACCAGGCCCCGTAGTAATTACGGTCGGATTTATCGGCTACCTAGCGGCAGGTTTTCCGGGTGCATGTGTAGCGGCACTCGCTACATTTTTACCTTGCTACCTGTTTACCATTTTACCCGCACCCTATTTCAAGAAGTATGGAAAGCACCCTGCTATTAAAGCCATCGTAGATGGCATTACTGCTGCTGCGATAGGCGCTATAGCCGGTGCTGTACTGGTGTTGGGTAAACGAACGTTGACAGACATTCCATCGATAATGATCATGATAACCACTGTCATTATTCTCTTTAAATTTAAAAAGATACAAGAACCACTGGTCATCGCGGTGGCTGCTGGTGTGGGTATACTCTTACGAATTGTAATACTATAAATATGAATCGAAAAAATTTTATAAAGAACGCAGCCATTATAGGCAGCTCTTCATTGTTACCAGCCAACAGTGTTTTCGCTGCAGGCCTGCAACAAAGCGGAATGGACAAGCTTGTTGATGCGGATGGTAATTTTGCCTTGCAACCGTTGCCCTATACCGAAACGTTTCTGGAGCCTGCTATGGACCAGGAGACCGTACACTTGCACTACACATTTCATCATGGTGATGCTGTGAAAGCCGCGAATAAAGATCTGCAGATGATTCGCAAAGCGCTGGATGAAAACAATGTTGAAACAGTTGATTACTGGACGAAGAAATTATCGTATCATCTTTCATCGCATATACTGCATACCATTTTCTGGACAAACCTCACCAATCATAAAAGCGATCCGAAAGGCGCACTGCTCAAACAGATCGAAAAAGACTTCGGAAGTTTCGACAAGTTGAAATTGCTGATTGCGAAAACATCCAAAGGTGTTGATGGAAATGGCTGGGGTGTATTAGGATATCATCCATCCACACAAAAGCTAACAGTATTGCAATGCGAGAACCATGAAAAGCTGACACAATGGGGTGTTATACCTGTGTTGGTA
>CAMLLI010000225.1 GCA_946480685.1 uncultured Flammeovirgaceae bacterium
GTTTTCAATAAACGAACTGTGCGTTTCAAATCGCTTTAGTTCAAACACAACAATAGATTCCTGCTCGGGAAATTCTACGCGTATCGAATCCGGGAAGTAATTAACGGCATCGCGCCTGGTGCGATATATATTTTCATGGCGACCAGGACCTGATGAATAATTAATGACTTGTGCATTCATTTCGAAAAACGTGATGAAAAGGAAGAATATAATGCTATAGTATTTCATAATGTGAGATGATTTTTCTGGTTCTGTTATAGTTTGGATATAGTCATACCACCCGAATGCAGGACAAGCAGCATTCCGTGTATGAGTAATATTTAATAGTAATTAGTTTAGCCGGGCACTGACGAGTTGATTTTCGTCAGCGTATCCGTCTTGGGATTGAGCCTTTCGAAACCTGATTATTTTCTTTTTCTCCCGGTGCGTTACGAGCTGCTGCTCCTGCGGTGGAATTATACCGATAATTACTTTCGGCTGTTTAACAGCATCTTCGGTCGCTACCCCGGTATCGATATTTTCATGTATAGCTGTCGGAGTAATTGCTTCTTCGCTGGCTTCATATATAGCTGTATCGCTGGCTGCTATATGTGCCGCAGAAGTGGATATATACGGTTCTTCTTCAATCCTGATGCGGGCGTTGTTTTGGGTTATAGAGTGTTCGGTTGAAGGCGCTTCCGTGTTTACTAATATATCTTTGCTCTCCGGGCGCAATGGCCTCACTACTGCGGGAGATGCGGATTCCGTTTTTACGGTTGCTTTTGTTTGGCTTGGTATATCAGTTAAATGTTGGTAACTATATACTCCGGCTAAAACGGCAACTGTCAGCGAGGCAGCTATGGAGAAATATACCGGTCGTTTGGATCGTGTAGTCCGATGAATCTCCATACGGCCCCATAGCTCTTCCTTGTTCCAACGGACAGGGTATTGCTCGGCTTCCTTTACTTTCAGCCGGATAATTTTTTCAATGTTATGTTCCATAATGGTATCCCTCTTGGGTAAGCATTTTCTTTAATAGTGCCTTGGCCTTGAATAACTGCGATCGCGAAGTACTCTCACTGACTTCGAGCATCGTAGCGATCTCTGCATGATTATAGCCTTCCACAACAAACAGGTTGAAAACCGTGCGGTAACCTGTGGGCAGTTGCGTAATGAGTTGATACACATCTTCGGCATCCTGCTCACTAAAAGCGTGCAGGTCCGGCTCCGGTATGGATGCATCCAGACTCTCGGTCAGGTTAAAGTTGTGTCTTCTTCTCAGCCACATCAGCGATTCATTCACCACAATCCTGCGCATCCATCCTTCCGTGCTTCCCGGGCCCTGGTAATTAAAATTGTTAAGACCCCGGAATATCTTGGTGAAGGCAGTCATCAAAACATCCTCGGCATCGGCATCACTTCGTATGTACCGATAGGCCAGCCGGTACAAGCGGTCAGCATAGCATTTATATAGTTGCTCTTGTGCTTTACCGTTGCCTTGCTTACATTTTTTAACGAAGTCTTCTTCAGTCAAGCGGTTTGGGGGTTGTGGTTTTATAGATAGAAATGCCATCTTCGCAGCGGTCGTTGCCTGACCCCCGGAATTTTTTTTAAGATGCTGTTGTAGCAGGCAAAAGTTTTATGGGCAGGAAGAAGCGGTCGTTAGTCAAATTATAGACACTACCGTGAACGGATAACCGTTTAACTATTAACTTTATCGCTGATGAATTTTTTATATCCTTCTTTTCTGTGGGCGCTGGGGGTGCTGTCTGTTCCGATCATCATTCACCTTTTTAATTTTCGCAGAACAACCAGGATCTATTTTTCCAATAACCGTTTTTTGAAGCAGGTAAAGGAAGCCACTACGGCCAAGCGCAGGCTGAAGCATTATCTTATTCTCGCTTCGCGATTGTTATTCCTGTTCTTCCTGGTGATTACGTTTTGCCAGCCGATCATCCCGGCTAAAAATCAGCTGACCAACGACCACGCTATAGTTTTATACCTCGACAATTCCCAGAGCATGTCGGCTCAGATGGAAGATAAAGTGCGCGGGCTTGATGCCGGTATTGCCTTCGTAAAAAATATTGTTTCACTGTTTCCGCCCGACACCCGGTATAAACTTATTACCAACGACTTTGCCCCGTTCTCGAATTCTTTTAAAACAAAATCAGAGATCCTTGACCTGCTTACACAAGTGCGTCTCTCGCCTGTAAGCAGAACGATGCAGGAGGTAACAGACCGCATTCGCCAGCAAGGCGCAGCACATGAACGTGAAGTATTCTGGATATCGGACTTTCAGAAATCAACTCTCGGTACTATACCGACAACGCTTGACTCTTCAACGCAATGGCACCTGGTACCCATTCGCTTTGCACCACTGTCGAATATATTTATAGATTCAGCTTATCTCGAAAATCCCTTTGCCGCCAGTGGCGAGAAAAATGTATTGCGAGTTAAAGTACGAAACGATGGTAAACGCGATGTCGATCAACTGAGTCTCAAACTCACCATAAACAATATACAATCCGGTGCCGGTACATTGGATGTGCCGCAGGGCGGTGTTGCTGAAACCACGTTCGATCTCGCTACAGGACTAACGGGACTAAACAAAGCACGAATAACATTCAATGATTTCCCCGTAAGCTTCGATAATGAATTTTTTTTCGCGTTGAATTTTACGGACAAGATCAAGGTGGTAGAGATTAAAAAAGATAATGAGACTACACCGGTTGAGAAAGTCTATGGTAACAAGCTTGTGTTTAGTTATCATGGTTTTGCCGTAAGTAATTTTAACTATAATGAATTGGCAGAGGCCGACCTCGTGGTTGTCAACGGACTGAATACTGTTGATCCATCCTTGACCAATGCATTGTCAGACTATATCAACAAAGGCGGAACATTATTGCTGGTGCCTGGCACGCAACCGGATGTCAACAACCTCAAAAGCCTGGCGCAGGTAGCAGGATTAAATGCTGCTCCAAAAGGTGAACTTGCTGATCTGGACAGACCTGATTTTTCAAATCCGTTTTTTGAAAATGTATTTGAAGAAAAGTCAATTTCACTTGCTATGCCAAAGGCTACGCGTGTACTCGACTGGGGTAACGATCGTGCTGCTATACTTCGTTTTAAAAATGATCAGCCGTTCCTTTCGCTGTTCAATCGCGGAGGCAAGATATATATACTGGCCAGCGCACTCGACCGCGACTTTACTGATTTCCACCAGCATGCATTGTTTGTACCGGTGATGTATCGCATTGCCGCGAGCGCCCGCAGAAATGAAACCAAACATTATTATACCCTGCGTGAAAATCTGATTACTCTGCGACTGGATAGTTTAAAAAATGATGAGCCGTTAAAGTTGGTGGGGAAGGAAGAAGTTATACCGGGTCAGCGTAAAGTGGGCGACCGTGTGTTTATGGAAGTTCCAAAGTTCTCTATCGAACAAGGGTTCTATAAAATTGCGTCACAGCGCGATACCATTGGCTTACTGGCGTTTAACCTGGATAAGGAAGAATCGCTTATGGATCAATATACCGGTGAAGAAGTAAAGACAAGAGTAGGAGGCGGAGATAACATCAGCATTTTTACGGCATCAACATCCGATACTTTCAGCAACGAAATAAAGGAGCGATATTTGGGCACGCCCTTGTGGAAGTATGCATTGTTGCTCGCATTGCTTTTCATCGTAACGGAAGTTTTACTGATCCGTTTTTTGAAATAATACTGATGGTAAGGTTTAAACATTATTAACCTATGAAAACAGTTAGTATTGAATTGCCGGAGAATATAAGCGAGACAGAATTGAAAATAATTCTGGCGGGAGAGCTATATGAGCGCGAGAAACTTACCCTGGGCCAGGCTGCTGATCTGGCCGGCCTGAGCAAGCGTGCCTTTATCGAGATGATGGGCAAGTACGGCTTTTCGCTTTTTGGTGACTCCGTTGATGATTTAATGGCTGATATAAAAAATGCCTGAGATTGTAATTTCAGACACCAGTTGTTTGATTCTTTTAACGAAGATTAACGAGCTCGATCTTTTACGCACCTGCTATAAAAAAATAATTGTTCCGGAAGAAGTAGCACAAGAGTACGGCAGTTCATTGCCCGATTGGATTGAGATAAGGAAGGCATCGCAGAATTCTTTACAAAAAACTTTACAACAGATTGTCGACAGGGGAGAAGCAGGCGCTTTTGCGTTGGCACTGGAAATTCCTGATACGCTGGTAATTGTTGATGACCGTAAGGCACGTAAGGTTGCTTTATCATTAGGTTTAACAGTTACCGGAACGTTAGGAGTATTTGTTAAAGCAAAAAGACTGGGCTTGATACCTTCTGTTAAGCCAATACTTGCTAAACTTGCAGGAACAGATTTCCGGATATCCGAAAGGATCGTAACAACCATTCTGGAGCTAACGGGTGAAAAATAACAAGCATGAAAATTCTTATACAAAACGCTGAAATACTTGATCCCAATTCCCCCTTTCATCAAAAAGAAAAAAATGTATTAATCAACAACGGCCGCATTGCCGAGATCGGTGATAAAAATTATTCTGCCGATAAAGTTGTAAAGGCCGATGGCATGAAGTTGTCTACCGGGTGGTTTGATCTGGGAACGTATGTAGGCGACCCGGGACTCGAACATAAAGAAGATCTTGATTCCGTTTCTAAGGCTGCAGCAGCCGGAGGATTTACTGAGATCGCGGTGCTTCCCAATACATCGCCCTCCGTACAAACTAAAAATGAAGTAAGCTATATCACGCGCGGCAATGATACACGCCTGGTCGAGATCCATGCGATGGCAGCCGTGACAAAAAATAACAAAGGCGAAGAGCTTACCGAAATGATAGACCTGCACGAAGCAGGTGCTATAGCATTTACCGATGGACTAAAGCCTATATGGCATACGGATATTTTACTAAAGGCACTTCAGTACCTGCAGAAGTTTAATGGTATACTCATCGATCACCCGGAAGATATATGGCTGAATATGTTTGGCCAGATGCACGAAGGTATTAACAGCACGATGCTCGGACTGAAAGGTATGCCGCGCATTGCCGAAGATATTATGGTAAGCAAGAACCTCGAATTGCTGGGCTATGCGGGAGGTCGCTTACACATGGCAAGACTGTCTTCCGGTAAAGCGATTGACCTGATACGTGCTGCGAAAAAGAAATTGAACGTAAGCTGCGACATTGCTGCCTATCAACCGCTGCTGGATGATAATCACCTGTCAGACTTCGACACAAACTATAAAGTAAACCCACCGCTTCGCGAGAAGGTTGATAACGATGCGCTCATCAAGGCGTTGAAGGACGGAACGATTGATATAATTTGCTCCGGACATATACCGCACGAAGATGAAAGTAAAGAACTGGAATTTGATCTTGCCGATTTTGGAATCATCAACCTGCAGACGTTCGGATCAAATCTCGTGTCTTTGTCAAAGTCCGTTGACTGGAGTGTACTGCTGGAGAAAGTAACGGTAAATCCGCGGAAGCTGTTGAACCTTGAAATACCGCGCATCGATGTGGAAGAAAAAGCGAATCTTACACTCTTCGACCCGAATCGTTCATGGACACTGGATGAAAAAACAAATTTGTCGAAGTCGAAGAACTCTCCCTGGTATGGAAAAGAAGTTACGGGTAAAGTAGTAGCGGTGTTCAACAACAATAAACAGCGGATCGAAGATTAACCTCTTCGCATCCATAGGTATACGGAAATGAATCGATCTCCCTTATTAAAAATATCCATTCGCTACGGGCTTGTTGCTGGTGTGCTTACGCTTGTGCTGATGGTGGCGCTATACTATATAGGTACACACCCGCTGATGATAGCGCCTTACCTGGATTTCAGAATTTTACTCTTCGGTATTTTTATTTTTTTCGCGTTAAAAGAAGTTCGAGACTATTACCAGAACGGTGAACTATATTTCTGGCAGGGCATGATCGGTGCCGGCATTGTAGTGTTATTGGCAGATGTTATTGCATCTATAGGTCTTACGATATTCGGAAGTATAGAAAAGGAATTTATAGCTTCGTATGTGAAGGAGATGACGGCATACCTGAATACTTTTTCGAAGGAGGATGTTGAGCGGATAGGAAAAGAAGTTTTTGAGCGTAATTTAAAGCAGTTACCTACGACTAACATTTCGGTCTTGGCAGTTACCTACTTTGTGCAGGGGCTTTCCATAGGCTTTTTTGTTAGTATAATACTTTCAGTAATTCTAAGAAGACAACCCAAAAACTAAACTCTATGGAAGAAACAGCAAACCTTGTCACAGCACGTCAGTCCGGTATTCGTTATGGCCTTATAGGCGGTGTTGTATCCATTGCAATTTTTATTGTTATGACTGTTGCTCAGGCAGATATCACTGCTTGGTACTGGAAATGGATAGGCTATCTCATCACCGGTGTCCTCATATTCCTGGCTCATAAATACTACAAGGAAAACGGAACAGGTTTCATGTCATACGGACAAGGAATCGGTATCGGCTTGTGGTACGGTATAATATCCTCTGCCATTTCAAGTGTCTTTACCTATATCTATGTTAAGTTCATTGACGCAGGTTTTATAGAGGCAATAAGACAAAAGTCGATTGAAGATATGGAAGCCAAAGGCATGCAGAGCGAGCAAATTGACCAGGCAATGAAATTTGTTGACATGTTCACAACGGCTGAGGCGATGTTTTTAATGGGTATTATATTCGGAATAATCGGGGCAGTTATTATTGCTCTAATAGTTTCTATCTTTACGCAGAAGAAACATCCAGAACCGACATTTTAGACATGATACATCCGGAGATTTCCGTAATCATTCCGGCAAAAGACGAAGAGGAGTCAATCCCCGAATTATGCCAGTGGATAAGCCGTGTGATGCAAGCGCACGGCTTTTCGTATGAAGTAATTTTTATTGATGATGGCAGTTCCGACAGCACGTGG
>CAMLLI010000226.1 GCA_946480685.1 uncultured Flammeovirgaceae bacterium
CCGTAGCCATCATCCGATAAGGAGCGAATTGAAATACCTCCATGCCGTTAACATCGCGAGTATCCAGCAGTGACACTTTGGTGACTTCCCCTGTTTTATCATTCACCTGGTATGCCGTTAAGAATCCACCGGCACCATCTACGTGGCGGGCCGGTACTTCCGTGAGCGGCAACTCTCTATTCTTCTCGTTGTCAAGGAACATAAAGAAGTGGTAATCTTTACTTATAAAATAGCGGTACGACATGCCTCCGGTTCCAGCGCCTCCTTCCTGGCGTTTTGGAAGTTTTTTCATCCACACGAGTTTGCCAGTGGCTCCGATCTTAGCCACTAACATATCGTTGTAATGGTAGGTAACGTATGTATTACTGCGCCCGTTCATATAGCTTGTATGCGTTCGCATATAGGCCTGCTCACTGGTTAATATAATGCTTCCATCGTCATTTACCACGACATGACGAAGTATAAGGTTTTCAAACTCTGCACGGTCGTCATCATCTTTACGCTCGTTCTTACGCTTTTCTTTTCCGCTAGCGTATTGATTTAATATCTCCACCGGGATCTCATAAGCGTTTGTATTGAACACTTTTCCATCCTGTCCGAGCTTGAACAGAATTATACCATCGACATTATTAATTTCCCTTCCCTTATTATAGAAACCTGCACAGATCATCGGACCCTGGGCACTTTCGTATAGCCATACCGTTTGAACAAACTTATCGGCAATGTCGACTTTGGTAGATGTGATGTTTCCGGACGGAGCCGCAGCTTTCAGAATTTCAAGGTGATAGTTTGCATCTTCCTCTCCGCGTTTTTTCAGATCGGTAGTGTTGTCGTTAAACACACGTGTTACGATATATACATTTCCTTTCGAATCAACGGAATAGTTGAGGTTGTCCATCTTCTTTTCGGTATAAGGCATCTGTACTTTGTTTGCCCAGATCTCTTTCAGGTCTTTATCAAACACGTGCATGCCGATCACATCATAATTCTTGCTGTCATTTCGCTTTTCAGGTTTAAGGCGGTACTGAATAACAAGCGAACTTGAATCATACGAAGAGAAGAAATCAAATTTCTCGGCAGTAGCCACGCGCCACATGCCTGTTTTCATGAGTGTGCCCGTAATCTTTTCGTTGACAGTAATTACTTTTTTGCCAGCACCTTTAAAAGAGCCTGCCGCAAAATCTATCTCGCGACAATACAATTGCTCGAGGTCATCCTGCCATAGGGAATAAAAAACGTAGTAATGATTTTTGAACTCCATGATTCGTTCAATCTGAAAATCTTTCGGGAAATCATCGTACATTTTTATTTTAATGAACGAGAGATCCCGGGCATTCATTTTCTGCAGAAAGACAGCCTTGCGCTGTATCTTCACCGTCAGAATTTCTCCGTTAGCTGTGAAATAATATTTACTGTCTGCGTCAATAACCGCATACGGTTTGCCTACGGTAACTTTGGTTTGGGCAACAACTGCAGAAGTGTTAATGGTTAAAATAAAAATTAGACACAAGAATCTTGTCATACAGGTAGATACGGTTAGATTTTAAACTGGCTTCTAGATACTGAAATATAGCAGTGTGGTAAGCCATTGCCTGGTTAAAAATCCCGGAAAGATTCACTCGGGTAGTACTGGAAGTGTCAGTGGTTGTACAATAACTTCCCGGATTGTTTTTCAATGGTAATGAGCGCTCCGTGTTCCGGTTTGATGCACACGTGTTGATCGGTAACGTAAAGGTCCACGATAAAGATATTCTGCACATCGGTTTCCAAATCCGGAATATACTCACGCGAGTAAAATTGAGTTTTCCAAAGTTCGCGACCGGTGGTGTCGGACGCTGTAGCAAAATGTACTTCTCCCGCTGTTCCATTCATAGGGGCTGATAATACCGTATATACTATACCATTTTCCTGAACAGGTAAAACATGATATACACCTGCCTCGCGTGCGCCCGTTTGTATCATGCGCGGGGGTATTCTGGACGCTTGTGGACGAGAAGATTGCATCTTTAAATTTTCTTTTTGTTCATCGTTCCGATTGGCCAGCATGGCCCTGTAAAAAATAAGCGCCATCGCGAGGTAAACGATCACGCACGCTGCTATGAAAATAATTAAAAAAGTATACACCGTTGTAGATCAGTAGGAAGTCTGGCGGCCAAAGTAATTTTTCTTTTGCAGATAATATAGTGTTGATAGAACAATTTGCTTTAGTTAATAATGCGTAGTTAATGTTGTAAAAAATGAACAATTATACCGGTTAAAATAAATAACAGATATTTAAATCAGGATGGTGGTGAATGTGGATTAATAATTAGTATATTTTCAGAAGGTGCCGTAACCGTCATTTCCGTTGTCTGTTTAAACATAGTACGAAAAATTGCGCCAGCGTACCCGAGCGAAAGAGGATTATGGGGAATACAATTTGTTTTTTTCTGGTTGATGATGATGCCGATGACCAGGAGATTTTCGACCTGGCGTTGCAGGGTGTAAGTACATCTACCAAACTGGAGTTTGCTAATGATGGTGTTGAAGCCATCACTAGAATTCAGAATGACACATCCTTTCTGCCGCATTGTATTTTTATAGATCTGAACATGCCTCGCATGAATGGCCAGCAATGTTTACAGGAGTTGCGCAAAATAGATCGCATCAAGCATGTACCTATCGTCATGTACTCTACCACCGTAAACCCTCAATACCTGGCAGATGCGCTCAATCACGGAGCGACCGACTTCATCGAAAAACCAATAACCATCGACGCCCTCACAGAATCATTATCCAGGATATTTAGTATGCTGCAAAAATCGTTCACCACGATTGATGGCTTAAAACAATAAGGACAGTAATAATGCCATGCCGGAATCACGCTTCAATTTTCTGCGGCCGACCCTTCTATCTTTTGAATCGCTTTCATCAACGGTAATAATTTTTCATTAGCCTGTTCATTGTCAAACGCGTGTGTTAGCGGAGTCGTTTCGTTGGTGATGAGTGTTAGTGTTGAGTGCCGGGCACCGTCATACGTTCGTTTCATCGTGGGCGATTTCAATTCCGGTATCTCCGAGAGTTTTACTTTCTTTAAGCAATCCATCAATGTTCGCCATTCATCTTTGGACAGTGCACGCTTGTATGACTTGTTCTCTTCACGACCTTCAACCGTAACGGCTATACTATCCTGCGAAATAATAATGTGCTTCTGGTAGCCGCGTGTAAGCGTAGTATATTCTACTTGCTTTACAGCGTTAGGGGCCTGGCATCGTACCTCCAAGAGCGCCAGCAGACAACCTATAAGAAGTATGTATTTTGATTTGATCATGCTGTTAAGATATCAAACAACAAGCCACAAATAAAAATCCCTGGCGTATAGCTGTTGTTTATCAACAGTAACGCCAGGGATGGAATTATAGTACGCTATAAAACGTCTACTCTTTTACAAATTTTTCGCGAATCATGCCCTTATCGGTTTGTACAGAAAGTATATACATACCCGCGGGCAGATCAGATACATTGAATTGCTGTTCATATTTTTGTGTGAAACGCAGTGTTGCTCCATTCACGGTAGATACTTTCAGCGATTGTACCGCTACGCCTTCTGCCAGTTTCAGAGTAAGGAAATCTTTAACCGGATTCGGGTACGCTACACGTTCACCTGTTGCCCAGGCCGATACTTCACCTCGTTCAGTTGACTTGGCAGTACCTGAAATAATATTTACAGTATAGTCTTCCACTTCGCCATACGTAAATGTTTCGCAGTAACTCGGCACGCCATTGTATTTCATGGAAACACGCATACGTGTAGCACCTGGCGATGCTGTAGAAGGCACTGTAAATGCTCCGCTTACCGGTGTGGTGGTTGTAGCCGTGCGCGAATACACACGCTCACCGCTGTCTGCAAAATCTCCGTCTTTGTTATAGTCAATCCATACCGCATATCCTTCGCTATAGATTGTGCCTGTCCAGGTAGGTGTTATGGTAATTGTGTTGGATGCTCCTACGGTCAGGTTGGTAGACTGCGCTGTGAAATTTGCATAGCCTCCGTTGGACCCGCTGTTGTTATTAATAGTGCCTAGTTGTACACGACCTATATATTCGTCTCCTACATTATTGCCGCGCGATGTACAATACGTGAGTGATGTAGTAGATGTAGTAAAGTTTACCGAAGCACTATAGGCTGACGTAGTGCTGGTACATTTACTTCTTACCTGCGCTTCATATTGTGTAGCAGCTGTAAGTCCGGTGAGTGCAGTTGAATTGGTGTTGACCGCAACGGTTGTCCATGTTGTAGTGCCGGTAACGCGATACTGTACATCATAGGTTGCATTGGTTACGGCATTCCAGCTCAGCGTAGCACCGGTAGACGTTATACCAGATGCAGCAAGTCCGGTTGGTACGGTAGCCGTACAAGTAGCTCCACCCGTTGAAATTGTGAAGTTTGTGTTCGATATATCATAGAATATATTATCTGCTGCTTCCACTTTTATACGTGCTGTTGTGCTTGCATTGTTCGGAACGGTTATAGATTGTGTTCCATCGTTCGGTGTATTTGCCACGAGTGTTATCGGGTAGGTAAATCCGCCATCGGTTGAGAGGAGTATATTTACATTCGCACAGTTAACAGGCGCTACGTTGGTACTGGCTACATTCCAGGTAACGGTTTGACTTGACCCTATACTCCAGGTAACAGCCGTGTTTGGAGCACTTACGGTGAAAGGTCCTGCCGTGCCATTCACGGTTACTACCATCAGGTCGTCTGATGTTTGTCCGCCACCCGCTTTATTATCGCGAACAGTTAATGCAAAGTTTAGCGTACGTGCTACAGAAGGTATCACTTCCCATGTAGGTGTAAGGTTGTTGGCAACTACATCGCTGATCTGTGGAAAGTAACGGTTGGGTGAAGATGTACCTTCGCGCGAACGGAACATCGGGCCAACGGTACGTGTAGACGTTGGAGCTGAATTTGAATTCGGGTTACCGGCATCGTTCTGTTCCCAGGTATAGGTAAGTGCATCACCATCCGGATCGGAACCTTGTCCTCTCAAAACAAACGCTGTTGATTTTGGTATAGTATAATCTGCGCCTGCATTGGCAGTCGGCGGATTGTTGGTAAGGTTTACAACCTGCGCACAACCTGAACTGGTGCCGCTCTGTACATTGGCAGATATATCGCGGATATTTACATAGTGAAAATATGCATCGCTGTTACTTTGCACGTTTGCAGCACATATACCTGCGTAGCCCATAATGGTACTGCCGCTGCCCGGCTCTACTTCGGTAGTACCGCTGCCACTGCGGCACGATGAATTACTTTGTGTGTGATATCCTCCGAACTGGTGTCCCATTTCGTGAGCGACATAGTCAATATCAAAAGCATCGCCGGTAGGATTAGAACTTCCGGTATAGCCGCTTCCTTTACTGCCGGTGGTACAAACACAACCAATGCAACCTGCATTGCCGCCACCGGATGTGTTGAAGTTGTGGCCTATATCATAATTAGCATTGCCGATCGCTGCATCAATTACCTGTTGTGTTTTGGAGTTATACTCACCCGACCATGGGTCGGCTGATGTACTGCCATAGTATATAATAAGGTTGTTGTTCGGAACAATTTCCATCGTGATGGCCAAGTCACGTTCATATATACCGTTTACACGTGTCATCGTAATGTTCATCTGTGCAAGTATATTCGCTTTCTTCTGGGCATCGGTGCCGCTTGATCCTGCAAATAAATTTCCGTACTCAGCATTACACGAAAGAGCCAGTCTATACTTTCTTAAACGCTTGTCGTTTGTGCGGGCTGTAGCAGCGCTGCGTGATGATTCAGCACGAAAGCCTTCATCTGTGTGGCATTGAAAATCCAGCTCACGTGCTGTTATACTCTCACGACTATATACTGAATAACTTTTCTTGTCCGTAGAGAAAGGATCTATATAGTAAGTGTGATCTCTGTCCGATAACACCATGCCATGAAATCCGCGCTGATCCGATACACTGAAACGTATGGTGGCAGTCGGATCATCAATACCCTGCCCTGCATACGATTTTATGCCGGGATATTTAGCTGCTAAATCCGGATGAAACACCGATGCTTCGGTTACACGAAAGCGACCGATGTTGCCACTTGGATCGGGAAAGCTTACGATCAGCTCTGCTTTTGTAGAAGGTATTCCGCGTGCAGGTGCTTTGCTTACTTCATTCTGAAAACCTGAGAAATCCAGGGTAAATATCTGGTAAGAAGAAGGCTTCGATCGTCCTTGAGGAAGTTGTTTATCAACAGGTGGTTCTGAAGATTTATTCCAGAAGTTTTTGACATTTTGGGAGAACCCCAATGTAGCAGTGAAAAGTACGACTGCCAGCAGTAAAAGTTTTTTCATAACGTAAATGGTTTTGGTAATCGAACAATATACCAAAATAGTTACAGGTATATATAGTCGTCTGTTTATTTATTCGTTTACCTCGCCAAATGCATTTCAATATATATACTCAGGTATATAAGTATGTATAGCTTGATTACTGCAAAACGTTGAAAATGATGAGGAATGTAATCAATTATAAAAATTGATACCTGATTTATAAGGTATTGGGTAATAAAGCGTACAATATTTACTTTGATTGTGATCACATCTATACTTATCGCCAGGCCTCCGAAAATCAATACCGGATTTGCGGTATATCCGGAGGCCGGTATATTTAAATCCGCGATGCTATATCGAAACGATCTGCAACGTTATCCCAGTTTACAATGCTGAACAGGTTATCAACAAACTCGGCACGCCTGTTTCTATACTTTAAATAATATGAATGCTCCCATACGTCAATTACCAACACAGGTATAACACCCCATTGTGTCAGCTTTTCATGGTTCTCGCATTGTAATACTGTAAGCTTTTGTGTGGACGGATGATATCCTAATATACCCCAGCC
>CAMLLI010000227.1 GCA_946480685.1 uncultured Flammeovirgaceae bacterium
CACTATGAAAAACTTCGATTGGACAGCATACACAAAAAAGATAGCGATTCGTGCAGGTATAGCCGACATCTATGGTGCGTGGACTAAATCAAGCGAGTTGGAAAAATGGTTTCTGCAGAAAGTAGAGTTTTACAACGCAACGGGTACACGCATCGATACAAATGCACATGCCCAGCCAGGAACACGCTATCAATGGCTCTGGTACTTATACAAGGATCCAATGGAAGGGATAATCAAGGAAGCAAACGGCAAAGATCACCTGCAGTTTACGTTCGAAGGGGAATGCCTGGTAGATGTAAATCTTCGCGAAGAGAACGGGTATACCATCGTTGAACTTCGTCATCATAGTATTCCATTGGACGACCACTCAAGACAATTTGTACGACTGGGCTGCTCCAACGGCTGGACATTCTACCTGGCCAATCTCAAATCCGTATTGGAAGGCGGTATCGACTTGCGAAACAAAGATGAGAACCTGGTGCCGATGATCAACAACTAAATATACGTACTATATATACCTGATAAGAGGATTGTACTCCGATCCTCTTATCCTATATAGCAACGTCATGCTTCCGCGACAGCAAACTGATTACGATATTGTGAGGGAGTCATTTGCATTTCGGCTTTAAATGCTAGGTTGAACGAAGTAACATTACCAAAGCCACAATCGTACGCTATCGTTTCGATTTTTTCACGTGCATAGTCCGGACTACTTAAAAGTATTTTAGCACGGGCAATCCTGTATTGGTTTACAAATTCAGCAAAGTTCTTCTGTTCGTATTCATTGATTACCTGCGACACATCGCGTGCTGCTACAGAAAGTTTTTCTGCCACCGTCTTCAACGATACATCGCTTTCGAGGTACATCTCTTTATTGGCAAACAAGTCTTTGATCTGTTCGAGCAGGCGCCTGGACGCAACGGTATCCATACCTGACGATGTATATTTCTCTAATGCAAATACATGACGCTTTAACAATAGATACGAGAATATATACATGAGGAACGAGAAGAAAACAGCACCCAGTATATAGAATGGAATCAGGCGCGCGAAGATACCCACATACAGAAACCAGATGATGGTGACTCCGGCCGCTATATTGCGATACCATGGCAACAGTCGCGCTCCTTTTAGCGAGCGTACCATATATACCCAACATGCAACCAGGTACAGCGCCATGTGTAAAAACACGAGCCAGAAAATGACAGACGTTAATATGTCACCTCGATTGGGAATGATCCGGCAACACAAAACAAAAACAGCAAAGGGAATCAAATGAAGATAATCGCGACCGGAAAAATATTTCTTCTCAAACAACGCCTTGCCATAGAACCAGAGGAAAGGCCCTGTTATCAACATCCCCGACATAGCGAGGTTCCGAATCCACGGCTCCAGGGGTATATAATTAAAGAGTACAGATTTACCGATGCGCAAGGTCAATCCCAGTAACACCAGTGCAAGCAGTATATTCGACTTCCTGTCCTTTACCGTAAAAAGATAGCCGCATAAAAACAACGCCTGGGCTACCCCCAAACAGCTCAACACCAGAATAACTGCATCCTTAATCATTCTACTAAATACGAAAAGTGCTGCCGATTTCAAATGTCAACATCCTGAAAAGAGCTTTTCTCCCCCTTAAAGGCAAATCGCATAAAACGAGCAGCAAAGCCATTTTTTTAAAAATTGCAACTGTTAGCTGAGCCGTTCAGCAAAGCATCTTTGAGCTTTTTAACAAAATTGGGCGTCCACGTTTACGCCAACTTTGTATCATCAAAAACAAAAAAAGTATATGACAAAAGTTTGGTTTATAACCGGCAGTTCCCGCGGATTGGGAAGAAGCCTGGCAGAAGCAGTATTGGAAAAAGGACACAACGTAGTGGCTACCGCACGAAACACAGATCAACTGGAAGATCTTGTCTCAAAATATCCCGGACAAATTCTTCCACTTAAACTAGATGTTAATGACGCAGCACAGATCAAGGCAAGTATTGAGAAAACGATAAAGCATTTTGGTCGCATTGATATACTTGTCAACAATGCTGGCTTTGGTATAACCGGAGCAGCGGAAGCATTTACCGAAGAGCAGGTACGCAGTCAGCTTGAGACAAACCTATATGCACCTATTGCCGTAACGCGTGCGGTATTGCCCTATATGCGCAAGCAACGGAGCGGACATATACTTCAGATCAGTTCTATAGGAGGTCGTGTGGGTAATTCAGGGTTGACCATGTATCAGGCAGCCAAGTTTGGACTGAGCGGATTTAGCGAAGCGCTTGCTGGCGAAGTAGCTCCGCTTGGAATTAAAGTTACTTCGGTTGAGCCGGGAGGCTTTCGTACGGATTGGGCCGGAAACTCTATGAGTTATGCACCGCGCGTGGAAGGTTACGAGACGACCGTAGATACTCGTGCAGATTATTTTTCAAGCGGTTCATTTATACCGATGGGTGATCCTGTAAAAGCAGCACGTGTTATGATTGAGCTAACCGAACATCCGGAGCCACCGGTACACCTTGTGCTGGGCAGTGAAGCAGCCGCGTTGTTAAAGCTCGCTGACGAAAAGCGAAAAACTGAATTTGAAAAATGGCTGCCGGTAACAACATCAACCGATCATGATGAAGCCACTAACTTCCTGGACACTGAGCTCGGTAAAAGTTTTGCAGCACGCAGGTAAGAATCCTGGAATGCATATATTTATCCATAGCATATTAAAATAAATATAGCGCACGGGAATCAGAATCATTTGCAGATTGTTGCCTGAACAGCAACCTTTATACCAGGTGGGCACAAAAACCACCTGGTATCATTTATATAATAAAGCAACCGACAATTGCTATGTCACTACAAGTGAATAAAAACAGTCAGAATCGAATTACATATTCCTGCTACTTCAACAAGAGTCGCGAAGGCGAGCAGTTTGTTCCTGAGCATATATTCAGCTATCAGATAGCAGGCACGCTTACGCTTTATGACGGTGCGCAGGAGTATATATTTAAGGAAGGAGGTTTTCGTTTCATCAAACGCAATAACCTTCTCAAGTTTACGAAGCAGCCGCCTTCTGATGGTGAGTTCAAATCCGTTTCAATATATCTCGATCAGGAGACGTTGCGCAAAATCAGTGTAGAGTATAATTATACCGCCAACAATATACACGAGGGGGACTCTATACTAAAACTCGAGCCGCATGCCATGTTCAGGAGTTACCTGGAATCACTTGAACCTTATGACACGCTGAATGAACGTGGCAGTGACGAATTGGTATCACTAAAGTTAAAGGAAGCCATACTTATACTTATTAAGACGAACCCGGCATTAAAAGATATACTCTTCGATTTTTCCGAACCAGGTAAAATAGATCTGGAAGCGTTCATGAACAAGAACTATCATTTCAACGTTACGCTCAATCGCTTTGCCTATCTCACTGGTCGAAGCCTTGCTACTTTTAAACGCGACTTCGAAAAAATATTTCACATATCTCCAAGTCGCTGGCTCCTGCAACGCAGACTAAAGGAAGCATACTACCAGATTAAAGAGAAAGGCAAGAAACCTTCTGAAGTATATTTAGAAGTTGGCTTTGAAGATCTCTCGCATTTTTCATTTGCGTTTAAGAATGCTTTTGGACAGGCGCCTACGAAAGTGTAAGTGTATCCCGTTGCCTCGCAGCAAAAGGTTTACTGTATGTTACCTCGTTCAAGGCTACATCAAAACTTCCTCAATATCACTACGCCGACAACAATCAGCGCGACACCTGCGATGCGCCAGAGGTTAATGGAATGTTGCTGTGGCACCAATATCTGAAAGTGGTCAAGCACCAGCGATATAACCATCTGTCCTAAAACAATAAGACCAAACGTGAGCGCGGGCCCAAGCTTCGGGAACGCCAGTATAATTACCGTAACATAAAACGCACCGAGTATTCCACCAAGCCACGCCTGCGGTGGTGCAGACTTTAGTCCGGTCCAGGAAACTGATTGGCCGGTAAAGAGTATATATAGTATCAATGCTGCTGAACCAACGACAAATGATATCAGCGATGCATACACCGGACTCTCTACAGCCTTGCCCATTTTTGCATTGAGCCCCGCCTGTATGGGCAGAAAAGATCCCGCCAGTAACGAAAGAATTATCCAACCGAACTTGTTCATAGTAAAATCAAATTATTGCACTAACAAGTATACCATCCGTGATCTGAAAAGCAAAAGCAATCTTTTGAAGGCGCATACACAACTTATCTTCCACTTCTAAAAGGCACAATATCAACAACTTAATCACCATTCGGCTGAAATTGAAAAAAATTTTTAACACGGATGTCCAATCCTGGAAGTCTCAGTCATTGTAGGGTTGTAAATCAAACATATCACAAACACATAAACATTAACAACATGGAACCAAGACTGAACTTCAACGAAAAAGGAAAAAGTGCTTTCAAAGCGATGTATGGCTTAACTGTATATCTTTCCAAATCATCCATTGAGAAATCCCTTCTGAATTTACTGTACTTCCGCGTATCACAGATCAATGGCTGTGCATATTGCCTCGACATGCACTCGAAAGACCTGCGTGCAAACGGTGAAACCGAACAGCGCCTCTATATGCTCGATGCCTGGAGAGAATCGCCAATCTATACCGACCGCGAACGCGCTGCACTGGCTTGGGCAGAAGCCATTACCAAAGCAAGCGTATCGGACGAAGTGTTTGAAGAGGTAAGAAGTCAATTCTCAGAAGATGAGGTTATAGAACTTACCGTTGCTGCCAACACCATTAATTCGTACAATAGAATTAATATAGCGTTTCGTCCGGTAGCAGGAACGTACCAACCGGGACAATTTGAAGTACACGCTTAACCGCTAATTTTACACTATAAATTTTAAAAGGATCACATTGAAGTAACCATAAAAAATATACCATGAAAGATTTCCTATTACTATTCCGCCAGCCGACCTACGACTATAGCAGCACATCACCGAAAGAAATGCAGGCACTTACCGAAAAATGGAAGAACTGGGTAGGCAGTATAGCCGCTCAGGGTAAATTAGCAGGCAACGGTACACGTCTTGCACAGGAAGGAAAAGTGCTGAAAGCCGGAGGCGTTGTAACCGATGGACCGTTTGTAGAAATCCGTGAGCGCCTTGGCAGCTTTCTGATTGTAAAAGCAGAAAGTCTAGAAGAAGCTACTACATTAGCGCACGGTTGCCCCGCTATAGATGCGAACGGCAGCGTTGAGATAAGACCTATTATGAGTTAACGAATTATAGCCGACAAAAACCACTCTGATCAACCGGAGTGGTTTTTGAATTTTATTATGGAAAGAGAAAATCGCTCGCTTAAAGAACTTTTTCAACAGGAGTTCCGCAAAATGGTTGCTGTTATCAGTAAACAATTCGGGTTGCAACATATTGAACTGGCCGAAGATATTGTTAGCGAAACATTTTTGCTGGCAGCCGAAACATGGGGCATGAAAGGAATTCCTGAAAATCCAACGGCATGGCTGTATGTGGTTGCCAAACAAAAAACACTATATCATTTCAGAAGAAATAAAATCTATGAAGAGAAAGTTGTTCCCGAACTAACGGGTGCATCCGTGAAAGCGGAAGAGACCGATTTCTCAACTCAAAATATTCGCGACAGTCAGCTGCAAATGCTGTTTGCTATTTGTACACCGGCTATTGCCAGCGAAGCGCAGATAGGCCTGGCGTTGCGTATACTCTGCGGCTTTGGTATTGATGAAATTGCAGAGGCATTTCTCACCAATAAAGAGACAATCAATAAACGGTTGTTCCGCGCAAAGGAAAAACTTCGCGAAGAGAAAATTAAAATGGAGTTGCCTCCGGAAAACGAAGTATCAAGCCGGCTCAGTAATGTATTGCATATACTATATCTGCTCTTTACGGAAGGTTACTATTCCAAGACACAAAATGCCATCTTGCGAAAAGACCTTTGCCTGGAAGCACTGCGTCTATGCCTGATGTTAACAGAATATAAACTTACTGACCAGCCACAAACCAATGCATTGCTTGCGCTCATGTGCTTTCACGCTTCGCGGTTTAATGCACGACAGACGAGTGAAGACGCATTGATACTATATGAAGATCAGAATGAAGCACTCTGGGATCAGGCGCTGATCCAGCAAGGTGTATATTTCCTGGATCGCTCTGCACAAGGCGAAGAAATAACATCCTACCACCTTGAAGCGCACATTGCTTACTGGCACTGTATAAAAGAAGACACGCTGGAAAAATGGACAGATATACTATACTTATACGATCAGCTTTTAACCATCAACTACTCTCCCAGTGTCGCGCTTAACCGGGCGTTTGCCTTATATAAAGTACGCGGTGCACAGGCCGCGCTGAAAGAAGCCGAACAACTTCAATTAGTGCATAATCATTTTTACTTTATCTTGTTGGGAGAACTATATAAGGAGATCGATACAAAAAAAGCCAGATTAAATTTTGAACGGGCATGGTCACTGGCCAAAACAGAAACAGAAAAACAAGACATTCAACAAAAAATTGATAGTCTGCTACAGTTAGAGTAAGTATAGAGTGTATGAATACCAAGAAACAAATCCAGTATTCACACACGCCATCATCTTTATCACGCCAGAACATTTGCCTGTGCAAAAGCGTAGTCAGTGTAGCCTTTACTGTCAGCGGTATAAAAGGTATTGGGATCTGACTCCTGCAGTGCTATACCATGCTTTAATCGATAATCGAGATCGGGGTTGGCAATGAACGGTGTTCCAAACGATACCATATCAGCTTCACCGTTGCGCAGAACCTGTTCCGCACGTTCGCGTGTATACCCTCCGTTGAGAATGACCAGGTTACCAAATGCGTTACGAATCGATTTCAACAGCGATAGCCCTTCATCGGAAGTACGTGCGGCATAGTCGATAACATGTAAATATAGTAT
>CAMLLI010000228.1 GCA_946480685.1 uncultured Flammeovirgaceae bacterium
ATTGTAGGACATGACGGCAAGATTCAAATGGTAAATGAGCAAACTGAAAAACTGTTTCTATACAAACGGACGGAGCTTGTTGGCAACATGGTTGAGATATTGATTCCGCAACGGTATACACGTAATCATCCCGGGCATCGCAAGGGTTTCTTCAGCGACCCGCGCGTACGGGGTATGGGTGTAGACCTGGAGTTGTATGGCAAACGAAAAGATGATACTGAATTTCCGGTAGAGATAAGCCTGAGTCCACTTGAAACGGAAGCCGGTATAGTGGCACTCGCTGCGATACGCGACATCTCGCTTCGTAAAAAATCCGAAGAGAAATTCAAAGCACTGCTCGAGTCTGCCCCGGATGCCATGGTAATTGTAGGACAGGACGGAAATATACAGATGGTAAATGCGCAGGTACGAAATATATTTCAATTTGAACGCAACGAGATTTTAGGACAACCTATTGAGATTCTTATACCCGAACGTTTCCACCACGCACATCCGCATCACCGGCAAGGGTTCTTCAGCGATCCGCGAATGCGCGGCATGGGTATAGGCCTGGAGTTGTTTGGCAAGCGGAAAGACGGCTCCGAGTTTCCCGTGGAAATCAGTTTAAGTCCGCTGGAGACTGAAGACGGTACACTTGCATTGGCAGCTATACGCGATATCACGGAACGCAAAAAAGCTGAAAACAAAATTCAGCAACTCAATCGTGAACTCGAAGAACACATTGTTGAGCTGGAATCATTTTCATATTCTGTGTCGCATGACCTGCGGGCACCGTTGCGTGCCATTGACGGCTTTATTGCCATGTTCATGGACAAGTTCCAGGACACCGTTGATCCGGAGGGCAAACGACTATTGGACAACATCCGCAGAAATGTTACCAAGATGAGCAACCTCATCAACGATCTGCTCATGCTGTCGCGCATTGGTGCAAAAGATATAGATCGTACGTTTATTGATATGAAAACTTTAGTAAATTCAGTGCTGGATGAATTCAAGGGTACGCATAGTCATGCAACGATACGGGTAGGCGAACTGCATCCCACATTCGGAGATATAGCATTGATGAGACAAGTGTTTCTGAACCTGGTCTCCAATGCCTTTAAATACTCTTCTAAAAAAGAACAGCCGCATATCGAGATCGGATCGATTGAAAAGAAGGGAGAAATTCAATATTACGTCAAGGACAATGGTGTTGGTTTTGATATGGAATACTATAACAAGTTGTTTGGTGTATTTCAACGACTTCACAGTCCGCAGGATTACAACGGTACGGGTGTGGGTCTTGCCATCGTAAAGCGCGTTATAACACGGCATGGTGGCCAGGTGTGGGCGGAAGGTGAAGAAGGTATAGGCGCTACTTTTTATTTTTCATTAAATACAACAACCCATGGAGCAAGCTGATCGTGTAGAAGTATTATTGGTAGAAGACAACCCGGATGATGCCGAACTTACCATGCATGCGCTCCGGCTTGGCGACAGTAAAATAAATCTGTTGCACCTGAACGATGGTGCCGAAGCTCTCAATTTTGTGTTTGCCAAAAAGAGTTTTGAAAACAAGCGTATCCAGAATGACCTGAAGCTTGTGCTGCTCGATCTGAAGCTGCCGAAGATTGATGGCCTGGAAATACTGAAGCGAATTCGTGAAGATGAACGAACGCGTACCCTGCCCGTTGTAATACTTACATCATCGCGCGAAAAAAGAGATATAGCTACCGCCTATAGCCTGGGCGTGAACAGCTATGTTGTAAAGCCGGTGGAGTTTGAATTTTATGTGCACGTTGTCAAAACACTTACACTATACTGGAATACTATAAATGAAAAGCCTATAGGACAGCTTTAGCATGGACACAACCGAAAGCCCCCATCCGGAGATTGTTCTTGTTGAACAAAACGATCATGATTCGGAGATGATCCAGGATCTGCTGGTGCGCAACAGCATCTATAACAATACTGTGCGCCTTCGGAATGGTGACGAATTGCTGGACATGCTGTTTGCACGCGGGGCCTATATACATGCTCCGCTTAAACATTTACCGAAAGTAATTCTGATGGATGTAAATCTTCCTACCACGAGCGGACTGGAAGTACTCCGGCAACTGCGCAACAATAAATCTACGCGCAACATCCCGGTAATGGTTTTCACCTCTGAAGAAAACGATAACGAGGTATTTGAAAAATACAAGCTGGGTGTTACAGCCTATATTCATAAGAAACTGGATTTTGAAAAATTCGAGGAAGCACTTCTCCAGGTACAGCTATACCTGAAAACGTATCGCATCTTAATACTGGAAGATAATCCGGATGATGCCGAGTTGCTGCTATACGAGATCGCTTCATTCAACATCCAGCTTGTTTCCAAAATTGCCAGCAATAAGGAAGAGTATATTGCCGCTGTCGAAAATTTTGATCCGGATGTTGTCATCGCTGATTTTAATATACCGCCTAACTTCGATGCCATACAGGCTATACGGATACTGCGCAAGAAAAATCCGCACGTTCCTTTTATACTTATTTCCGGAGGACTGACCGAAGAATTTGCAGCCGGTTGCCTGAGCGAAGGTATAGATGATTATCTGCTGAAATCAAACTTGAAGCGCTTCCCGATAAGCCTCACCAACATGGTGCGGAAAAAGAAAGCGGAAGACGAAAAAGAGCTTGCACTGCAACTGCTGCGCGAAAGTGAAGAGCGCTATCGCAAGATCATTGAAACCGCCCAGGAAGGTATATGGGTACTCAACGCGCACAACCAGACTATATTTGTAAACAGGCGTCTTGCTGAAATGCTCGAGTATTCCGAAAAGGAAATGATCACCCGATCGTTCTTCAGCTTTATGGATCACGATGACCGCGCCCGCTCCATCGAACATTTTAAAAAACTGGGCAAGGGAAAAAAGATATCGCTTGAAATTAAACTAAACTCCAAGACCGGCAAAAAAGTATGGACTTCAATATCCGGCAATCCGCTCTATGATAAGGACAGTAATTATACCGGTGCGTTTGGAATGATAACCGATATCACTGCGCTCAAGACGGTGCAGTTTAACCTGGAGTCGAAGATTACCGAACTGAATGCGTTTCTATACCACACCTCACATGTGTTGCGGGGACCTGTATCTTCTGCACGCGGGTTGATCAATGTACTGAAGATGATTTCGCAGGATACCGAAGAGCAGGACTTCCTCAAAATGCTTGACGATTGTAATGTAGATATGATCACGATTCTCGAAGAACTCACGCGCATATCTACGCTATACTACAATCCGATCATCAACGACAAAATTAATTTTGAAGAGATTGCCCTGGAAGCATTTCAGGATCTGCAACATTTACCCAACAGCGAACGCACTACGCTTTCGGTACAGCAAGACAAGGATATAGTTTTTCACAGTGATCCGTTTATCATCAAACCTATATTTTATTGTCTCATTAAAAATTCGATGACCTATACGGATGATACGCGTGAATGTGCGATCAACATTTCGGTGACGCGCGAGAATAACCGTACCCGACTGGAAGTATCAGACAATGGCGATGGTATACCACCGGAGTTTTTACCACGCGTATTTGATATGTTCTACCGGGCGCACAAAAAAGCAAGAGGCCCAGGACTGGGCCTCTATATCGTTAAACATATTGTTGACAAACTAAATGGAACGGTAGGTATATCAAGTCAAAAAGACTCAGGCACTACGGTGATTATTTTACTGCCGTCTACCACCGTCACCGCTGCTACAACGGTATAGCTACAGCTCACCCCCAATATCAGGCGCTCTGCTGCCAGAGTGTAAATTTAGCTACCTTCAGACGAAGCTCTTCAGGATCAAACGGTTTACTGATAAAGTCATTCATTCCATTTTCCATAACCTTATCACGCATGCCGCTCATGGCAGCAGCCGTTAAGGCAATTATAGGTATCTCTTTAAAATACGGATCGTCTAAAGCGCGTATCTTGCGCGAAGCTTCGTAGCCATCCATACCCGGCATCTGCAAATCCATGAACACCATGTTATAGGATTTGCGTGTCACCATGGTGAGTGCTTCAAAGCCATCGTTCGCTATATCTACCGACACACCCCACTGCTGCAAAAAATTAAGAGCAACAATCTGGTTGATACGATTATCTTCAACCAGCAACACGTTGATCGTTTCATCATCACCAAATTTACCCGGTGCAGCGCTGGCTTCTGAGACCTGCACATCTTTACCTTTATCCATGGTTAACACAAACGAAAAGGTGGAGCCATACCCGGGAACACTTTCAAGATCAATCTTGCTTCCCATCAGGTGCAGTAATCCTTTCGTAATGGTAAGTCCTAAACCGGTGCCGCCGAACCTGCGGGTAATATCGTTATCAGCCTGTGTAAAGTGTTCAAATATAGTTTCAAGCTTGTCTGCTTCTATACCTATACCTGTATCTTTTACAGAGAACTGCACTTTATATTTACCCTTCTCTTCGCCCAGCGATTTCAACGATAACTCAACATAACCGCGCTCGGTAAATTTAATAGCGTTGCTCAGCAGGTTGGTAACGATCTGCGAAATACGAACGGTATCACCTTTTAAAAATTCAGGTAACTTCGAATCATACTTCAGGTATAACGATATATTTTTCTCCTGTGCCCGCGGCTCCAGCATCTGGCGGGTATCCGAAAGAAGCTTCTTCAGGTTTATATCAATGGATTCAAGAACCAGTTTACCGGCTTCAATCTTGCTGAAGTCCAGTATATCGTTGATGATGGTTAACAGGTTATGGCCTGAGAACTTCAACAGGTTGAGTCGCTCACGCTGATCTTCGCGCGGATCGTTTTGCAAAAGTAAATTGGTGAGTCCGACAATAGCGTTCATCGGAGTACGTATCTCGTGACTCATCATCGACAGGAACAAACTCTTTGCACGGGTTGCTTCTTCTGCTTTTTCCTTTGCAATTTGAAGCGAAGCCTCAAACTCTTTTCGTTTCGATATATCACGCGAAGAACTCTGAAAGCCCGTCATATTCCCGTTGTCATCGTAAAACGGATGCGCGTTAGATTCCAGCCATACATACGTGCCGTCTTTTCTGCGCATGCGATATTCCAGCGTAGCAGAGTTTCCGGTAAATACAACAGACTGCAAGGTCTCTTTCACGTGTGTCTCATCGTCCGGGTGTATATTATCATACGGAGAACTTCCCACCAGTTCTTCCGAAGTATATCCCAGTATATCTTTTACTGAAGGTGATATAAATGTACGCGTTGCAGACTCATCAATCCTGTAGAGCGCAATCATATCGCGGGTATTGCTCGAGAGCAGACGATATAACTCTTCGCTGTCGTGCAGCTTCTGAAACATTTGTTTGCGCTCGGTTATATCGTGCGTGGTACCTATATATCCAGTCAGCGTACCGGTATCATCCAGCATTGGTAACCCTTCGCTGATCACCCAGCGTACACCGCGTGTCTCATTCACGAATCGGAGTTCGATTTTGAAACTTTGCTTCTCCACAAGAGCCTGTTGCAACGTAGCGATTGCACGCTCAACATCGTCCGGGTACACGGCCTTTATCCAGCCTTCCCGCAACATCTCTTCTTCCGGCATACCGGTGATCTCGCTGATACGCTTATTCACATAGGTACATGTACCGGTTGCATCAGTTTGAAAAATTCCAACCGGTGCATTTTCAGCCAGCGCACGAAAACGATTTTCGCTTTCCATTCGCTTCAGCTCAATATTTTTCAGCGTTGTTATATCGCGCGATATAACACTTACTTTAACAACTTTGTAGTCGTCCGTAAACTGCATGTTTACATTCTGACCGATCCAGATTCCTTCTCCGCTTTTGCTAAGCATTATAAATTCCAGGTAAGTATTGCGCTTACCGGATTTACGTTGCTCCTTGTAAAAATTGAGAATGCGCTCGCGGTGATCGGGATATACCAGTTGCCAGTATTGCATGGCAAACAACTCTTCGCGTGTATACCCGGAAACTCGTTCCATCACCGGGTTTACAAATGAAAAGTATCCTTCCGGGTTAAGTTCATAGATAAGATCGGTAGCATTCTCTACCATCTCTCTATATTGACGTTCGCGTATTTCGAGCTGGTCTTGGAGTGTCTTAATATGATCGAGATTACCGCGGCTCTCCCGGTTGAGTATCGCCAGTTTCATGTTGGATTCTTCCAACGTGTGGGCACGCTCATCCATCTGACATGCCATATATTTCAGCTCAATCTGTTTGATGACGTTGCGTGCGAGTGTACGCAGACTGAGACATTGAAAGTCGGTGAGGTGGCGGGGCTTCCGATCCATAATACATAACGTACCGAGCGTATAGCCATCCGTTGTAATCAGCGGCATGCCGGCATAGAACCGAATTCCCATAGAGCCTGTAACGAGTGGGCTGCCGGCAAATCGTTCATCCGCCAGTGCATTCGGTACAATCATTAAATCATTCTGTACTATAGCATGCGCACAAAAGGAATGCTCGCGCGGAGTTTCAGGTATATCAATTCCAACTTTCGCTTTGAACCATTGTCTGCGTTCATCAACCAAACTGATCAGTGCGATAGGAGCATCACAGATCGTGGCGATCAGACGAACTATATCATCGAGATCTTTCTCATCATTTGTATCCAGTATCTCGAATTTACGAAGTGTCTCTAAACGGCTGTCTTCAGATGCTGTGGGCAGAAAGCAGTTCATTGGGGGGGCTGTTATAGAGAGAGTCTCGATTAGGTTAATTTTTTGAGAATGGTTTCCGCTTCCTCCATCAATACTTCATGCGAAGTGATGAGTGCGGCAACGCGGCTTTTATAGTCAGGATCACTTACGTGATCTGCAGTTTCTTCCAGGTGAATAATCTCTGAGTATAGCGAGTCTGAACATAACAGCGATGTTGACGATTTCAGTTTATGCAGTATA
>CAMLLI010000229.1 GCA_946480685.1 uncultured Flammeovirgaceae bacterium
AGAGGAGACGCTGCAATCTGTTATTGAAGAGCATGGAAGAATAGATGCTGTTATCAACAATGCCGGTATAGACTATACCAAATCTATTGAAGAGTTAAGTTATGATGAATGGCGCAGTGTGATTGATGTAAATCTTACCGGACCGTTTATCGTAACAAAGGCCGTATATCCGTATATGAAAAAGCAAGGCAGCGGTCACATCATCAACATCACGTCTACAGCATGCAAGCGTGCATGGCCCAATGCTTCGGCTTATCACGCCAGTAAATGGGGACTTACCGGACTGAGTCATGCTATACATTCTGAAGCACGCAAAGACAAAATAAAGATCACGGCACTGGTAGCGGGCGGTATGCAAACTCCATTTTTATTGGACCGCTTTCCGGATATAGATACTAATCTTTTGCAGAATCCGGAAAATGTAGCGGAGTCTATACGATATGTATTATGTCAGCCCAGCGAAAGTGTTATACCTGAGCTCATGGTAATTCCAATGACGGAGACTTCATGGCCGTAGGGCGATACAGGCAGTTACTGAATTTACAACAGGACTATATAGTTGGATCTCGGAAGAGTACACTTCTGAAACCAAGTATATAATCCTTTTATATGTTATTTCGTTCATATTTTTTAAGCGCACCATCATTCCACATCAATCTTTTGTGTTAAAGTCTACAAAGAAATGAGTGATTCTCCCTATACCACAAAACATAAAATGGGTGATGGACTTCCAGACTGTGTGCTGGTATTTTTGTAGCGCAGATTAAAGTTAAGTTCGTATAGCGTATTGGCTATACCGGCATTCCCCATTAATGTTTAATCGCTGGTCCTGACCAATTTTATAAACGTTCCTCGTGAGAGGGCACTATGCGAATTTTCTTCCTTTTTCTTATCCGTTTTTACAGCCTGTCGGTGGTGATTGATCATCCGCCCATTCCTGCGGAGAATGGATTTGATGAGATCTCGTTCGCAATCGAAGACGAACCGGAGCTTCCTGTAGTTTGCGAGGTAACGGAAGAAGAAGATGAGAATCAACACAGGTGGTATAGCATGTTCAACGCATTACCCCATTCAGTGAGTAACGGCTGCTTTCGAAAACCGGTAACTGATAAATTTCTTACCATCATCCCGCGGTATATTTTATACCTCAACATTCGAACATAGAACGAGATTCCTGTCCACATAGATCTAAATATAGATCTCTCCATTTATATACATCCATTACATTTTTAATCTATTTATCGCTTTCAAATTATGAACAGGAAATTAGTTTTATCCTTAGCGTATTGTGTTGCTTTTGTTGTCTTTCAGGGTTGTGATGATGACGATGATGATGTCAAGACTACAACGACTACCGCTGCCGAATGGGATTACGAGAACGCTGATGCGTGGGGAACGATCGGCTATACAGATTGTGCCGGTAAAGTGCAGTCGCCTATTAATATTAACACCGAGACAACTATAAAATCTACACTGCCAGAACTTCAGCTTGCCTATAAAAATTCAACATGGGGTGTAATTGACAACGGTCATACAATACAGGTAAACCTGAAGCAGTCCAACAAAATGGTATTAAATGGCACTACCTATAAAGTAATGCAGTTTCACTTTCACCACAAAAGCGAGCATACTGTTAATGGCAGCGCCTATGATATGGAAATGCACATCGTTCATCAGGACACAGTAACGAGCAACCTGGTAGTAGTAGGTATTTTTCTGAAGGAGGGTGACACCAACACGTTTCTTGAAAAAATATGGAGCGCTATACCGAGCGAGGTAAATAAAGAAGTTGTATCAACGGAGCGTATAGATCTCGTTAACGCACTTCCTTCTGATCTAAAATATTATACGTATACCGGTTCACTCACAACACCTCCCTGCAGTCAAGGCATCGACTGGGTTGTACTGAAGGAACCGATGGAAATTTCTGCTGAGCAGATCGAGAAGTTCTCTTCCATTCACGAGAACAATGCACGGCCAACACAACCTTTGAACAACCGCCAGGTGGTTGAGGGTATATAGAAATTACAGAGAGTTGATTGTGCTCTGCCGGTTTCCGTGAGGAGATTAGCAGAGCATAATTTATTTTGAAGCTCGTCTGAAGTCACGATGTGGTGACGTGGAGAAAGTAAATCACCTTTTTCAAAGCGGATATAAAAAAGAAACCCGACCGTCTGGTCGGGTTTCGTACCTGAGGCCGGAATCGAACCGGCACGCCTTTCGGCACACGATTTTGAGTCGTGCGCGTCTACCAGTTCCGCCACTCAGGCATGTTTTGTGGAAATGGGCTGCAAATATGTTCAAAGTTTTGCAACTCTCACAATCATACCTCTATAAATTTATCAAGTGTGAATGCCTGCGTGCGTTCGCGGAAAAGTGTTTTCACCTGGCCCCATACCGTTCCAAACAGTTCAGACTTTCTGTAGCGCTCTAAATCCACAGGTCCATTCCAGTAACTTAAGGTTGTATACGTGTTGGGCTCGTCTGCATCTTTAAGTAGCTCGAGGTGCGTGCAGCCCTCCGAATTCCGGATATCTTTTTTATAAGTATTGAAAATTGTAAGAAACTCTTCGACACCTGCATCCGTAAAATGCATTCGCACGATTCTTATGATCATAGTTTTAAAGTTTATAGCAATAGGTACTCTGCCAGACTGGTAGCCTCCACGTTGTTTCGCGTATGGCGTTAACCGCTATTCTTCAAACAAAATGCTTACCGTGCTGTCGTAGTCGAGTCCCAGTAACTCCGAAGCGTTGCCTTTGTAGATACCCACTTCGAGCAGGCCCAGGCTGTTGAATACCATAAAACATTCGCCTTGCTCGGCCTGGTGATACTGTGTATGGATGCGTCTGAATTTTTCTCCGCCAAACTGAACGGTATATAATTTACCCTGGCTCAGAATATCAAATGCCTCCTTCGGTATATTGGTAATGAGATTTCCCATGCCATCGACACGGATCACGGTGCCAGTAATTTGTTTCTTGGTGGCCTTTACCTGGCGGTCGATCATCTTCTTGAACGATGGCATTGGCTTGCCGAGATTGGTGATGGAAACACCACTGGCCAGTTTAACCGCTGCCGGCGCAAATACATCGCGCTCCGGAAATGTAGTGCTGATACTGTTGATAGTATTCAATTCGACCAGTTGCTGATGCGGTTTATCGCTGATTAATCCGAACAAACCGTTATCGCATCCAACAAAGAAATGATCTTCAAGTTGCAGCGCGATGAACGCATCACCGCGATTACCGATCGAGTCAACACCAACCAGGTGAACTGTACCTTTCGGGAAATCGCGAAACACGGCACGCAATACAAAAGCAGCATGTCCTATATCCGAAGGTTTTATCTTGTGGCTGATGTCTTCCACCCGTATACCCGGATTGATGCTGATGATGCGGGCCTTGATGGCTGCCACGTAATGGTCACTTTCACCGGAGTCAGTAAGAAGGGTAACAATGGCCATGGTTGATGCTGCGGCAGATATTCATTAATTTTGATATGGCAAAGTAAAACATTTTAGTCCATATAGTGTATTGAACTTTGTGAACTCTGATGCGGTTAAAATTTATGCCATAGTACGTATCCGGATCGAACCCACACCCGTAACTCGTGAATAACACGAACATGTTTCACATTTAATTCAAAAAATAGTTGATCGAAAAAACAGTAACACTTGAAAATATTTCGCTGATCGATTTCCTGGGAGTAGCGAACAAAACCATCGATACGCTGGCGGCAGCATTCCCGAAGAGTCGTATAATATCACGCGGAAACCAGATACATATCAAAGGATCTACTTCTGAAATTGTGCAGATCGATGATATCCTGGCTTCGCTTATTGAGCATTACCATAAATATGGAAAGGTGACGGAAGAGAACGTTCAAAACTACATCTCGCACGAGCAGGAAATAATGCTGCCCGAAAATCAGCAGCCTGCCGATGATATTATCCTATACGGAACCAAGGGTAATCCTATAAAACCAAAAACTGTTAACCAGCAAAAACTGGTAGATGCAGTAAAGGAGAACGACCTGGTATTTGCACTCGGTCCGGCCGGAACCGGTAAGACCTATATTTCGGTAGCACTCGCGGTGCGGGCGCTCAAGAATAAGAATGTAAAGAAAATTATCATCACGCGGCCTGCTGTTGAAGCGGGAGAGAACCTCGGCTTTCTTCCGGGCGATTTGAAAGAAAAGATCGATCCGTACCTGCGTCCTATTTATGACGGGCTTAACGATATGATACCTTTCGAGAAGCTTCGTTACTATATGGAACGTGAGATCATCGAAATTGCACCGCTGGCCTATATGCGCGGACGTACACTGAACAACGCTTTCATTCTGCTGGATGAAGCGCAGAACACTACGCCTATGCAAATGAAAATGTTCCTCACCCGTATGGGGCCTGACTCGAAGATGATCGTAACCGGTGATGCTTCGCAGATCGACCTGCCATCCAAGCAAAGCTCAGGACTGAAAGAAGCGATCCGTATACTGCGCGATGTACGTGGTATAGGTATGGTGGAACTCAATGAGAAAGATGTAGTTCGCCACAGACTGGTGCGCGATATCATTGAAGCATACCATCGCGAAGCGAACGACATTCGATAAGTATAGGGTATAAAATATAAAGGAAGGTTAGGAATAGTCATTGCAATTCCTGACTTTCCTTTTTTATTACTCGTTGTATGCTTCGTTGGATTCCGTATGCCGTTGTGCGCATTGTTGTATTCTTTATCGCTGGTATAGTATTAGGTATATATCTGCCTGATTTCATTCCCCAGCAATATACGCTGATCATTTTTGCTGCTGCTATACTGATTTATATAGTCGGTTTTATACTACAGCGGCTCTCTAAAAAAATGTTCTTCAACCCAGGCTTCCTTGGATTGATGATTGTATTTATCGCAGGCTATCTGCGCGTGCTGGATTGTACAGATGCCCGTCAGCCGGAAAATCTGATTCATCAGCATGAACCTGTTTTATACTACCAGGTAACAATAGCCAGTCAGGCGCGGAGTAAAGAGAACACGTGGAAAGCAGAAGGGTATATAACAACCGCTCAGACTTCCACCGGTTGGAAAACCTGTACCGGAAATCTGATCCTGTATTTTCCCAAGAGCGACTTTCGGAAACCCTTTCAATATGGAGATATACTGTTGGTGAAAGGCATGCCGCAGCCCGTGCCGCCACCCGGAAACCCCGGAGAATTTGACTATAAAAAATTTCTGGCGTACCGGAAGATATACAACCAGCAGTTTGTGCGGCAGCCTGACGTCAAGTATATCGGGAGTAATCCTTCTTCCTCTATAGTATATCATGCGATTCGCGCGCGAACCTGGGCAGACACAACGCTGGCGCGATTTGTAGAAGGTGATCGTGAGCAAGCTATAGCCTCCGCACTTGTACTCGGTGTAACGGACGGGCTGGATAACGAATTGTTAAACGCCTATGCTGCTACCGGTGCCATGCATGTGCTCGCTGTATCCGGTTTGCACATCAGTATAATTTATATGCTTATAGTCGGGCTGCTGCGGCCCTTGAACAATACTCCCTCCGGTCGGTGGTGGCTCGCTGCATTGAGCCTGGTTATTCTCTGGGGATATTCATTTATAACCGGACTTTCTCCTTCCGTATTGCGGGCTGTTACTATGTTTACATTCATGGCAGTTGCCAAAGCATGGAACCGGCAAACCAATATATATAATACCCTGGCTGCGTCTGCATTGTGCCTGCTGCTCTACGAACCATACCTGATCATGTCAGTGGCGTTTCAGCTATCGTACCTCGCGGTGTTGGGCATCGTATACTTGCAACCCGGTATATATAATTTATGGGAATCCACTTCTCGTTTTTGGGACGAGGTATGGAAAATTACCTGTGTGTCCATCGCGGCACAACTTGCAACATTCTCTTTAGGACTGCTATACTTTCATCAGTTCCCGAATTACTTTCTCATCTCCAACCTGCTTGTTATACCGATTTCTTTTGCAGTTCTTATACTTGGTCTCGTGGTGCTGCTCGTGAGTTTTATAGGTCCGCTGGCTTCGTTTTGTGGCTGGTTGTTGTTGTGGACGATCAAAGCACTGAATGCAGTTGTGTTTACGGTGGAATCTTTTCCGTATAGCCTCATTGATCATGTATACATCGATACGTTGCAGAGCTGGTTACTCATGATAGCGATCATCTGTTGCGTACTGTTGTTCCAGTTTCGGAAGTTTTATTACCTGCCGGTGGCGTGTTTGATAATGGTTGTGTTTATCTTGATCCAGTGGACGCACTACCGAGATGTTACCCGTCACGCAAAGCTTACCGTATACCGGGTGCCACATCACACTGCGCTCGACCTGATTGATGAAGGACAAGCTTACTTCATCGCAGATTCTGTGCTGCAACAAAAAACATCTGCGGTGCGGTTTCATATACAACCTAACCGATTGAACAATGGCGTTGATCGGGTGGAGTCTGTTACACAATCTTTGTCAGCAACGTACAGGAACTGGACCTGGCGTGGCCGATCAATTTTGTTGATTCGTGGTCCGCATGCTATACCGGTAACGGCTATAAAAGCAGATTATGTTATCATCTCCAACAATGCCGTCCGGAATCTGTCATCACTCCGCCACATCAATGCCACCGATATAATTTTAGATAGCAGTAACTCTTACTATTTTGCTGAACGATTACGAACGCAGGCTTTGGCAGCGGGTATTTCTGTTTACTCAGTGCTGCACGAAGGTGCGTTTATAAAGGACATCTGATTTCTACATTTTGAAATATATAGCATGAACCAGGTAGAGTATAGTGTACAGGATCGCATTGGGTATATTACGCTCAATCGTCCGGAAAAGCGCAATGCCCTGAGCTTTGAATTGGTAGCTGCGCTGAAA
>CAMLLI010000230.1 GCA_946480685.1 uncultured Flammeovirgaceae bacterium
TTTACATCGATCTTGTACTGCCGCTGTTTGCCCGGTATAGTGTACGACATGCTGAACGATTCTACCGATGTGCTGCTTTTTAATTCATTTCGAAAGGCTTCGACCGAAGCATTGAATCCTGGAAGTCGCGGTCCTATACCCGGACGTTCCAAAACCATTACCTGGTCTATATTTACCCCTATATTTTGATTCAGCATGTGATTCAGCTGACTATATACAATGAGTGTTCCGGCAATGAGTGATACGGATGCTACAAATTGAACTACTACTAACGACTTACGCAACAACACACCGTTGGTACTGTTTTTCATTCGACCTTTAACAATCTGCAACGGACTGAAAGATGATAGTATCCAGGCTGGGTAAAAGCCAGCGAGTATAGTACCAGCTATCCAGAGTATAAATAGTAAACCTATAAACCACGGTTGCAGTAAATAATGCAAGTCAAGCGGCAACCCGGAAATGGAATTAAATACTGGGAGCGCAGCACTCACAATGGTAAGCGACAGTATAATGCCCGCCAGGTTGATAAGTGCTGCTTCAGTAAGGAATTGTTTTACAAGTTGTACTTTCACTGCACCCATGATCTTACGTACACCTACTTCGCGTGCACGTTCCATAGCTTGCGCAGTAGCGAGGTTTACATAGTTGATTAGAGATATAGCGAGTACAAACAGTCCGATTATTCCCATGAAGTATAGGATGCGTCCGTCACTGTTCAGTTCAGCTTCGTCAGCCAGTTGAGATGTTAGATGTATATCATGCAGCGGTTGTACTGTGAATACGTTTCGTTGTTCACTTTGCGCCACATTGGGGTTATACTTTTGCTCCAGCGTATTAAGACGTTTTGTGAAGTCGCTGACATTGGTGCCCGGCCGTAATTTTACATACGTATACATATCGTTGCGTGTCCAACTCAGATCAAAGCGTTGTATACCGTTGTAAGCGTAACGCGTTGGATCGCCTTGCCGCGCAAATAACGTTTTGTAGGAGAAGAGTATATCAAATTTCAGATGTGTATTGTCGTATGTCTCATCCACCACTCCGGTTACATGTACGAGTTCATCATTGTTGTCATCGTCACGCATGTGCAGCTCTTTGCCAATTGGGTTGTCATCACCGAAATATAGCTTTGCATATTCCCGGGTTATCACTGCCTTGTTGGGTTCTGCCAAAGCAGTTCTTATATCGCCAGCAGCCAGCGTATATCCCATCACCGAGAGAAAAGATGAATCTGCATATAAGAACTTTCGTTGTTTGAAAGCAATGGGACCATGCTTGCCATGTTCATTGGTAATGATCACATTGTTTTTATAGCCGAGGTTATAAGATCGCGTAACATCAACAACCTCGGGCAATTCACGCAGTGCATGCGTAAGAGCCGGGTAGTTTTCAGCACTCGCCTGCAAGCGTTCCTCATTTCTATATACTTCCAGTGCGATGCGATAGATGGAATCACCGGAGGGATTGAAGTTTTCGTAGCTGCTTTCAAATTTTATATAGAGTGCAATGAGCAGGAATACACTCATGCCGAGCGCGAGTCCAAATACGTTGAGCAGGGAGAAGAAACGGTTTTTCTTAAACGTACGTACAAAGGTTTTCAGGAACATAGGCTTGGGTTTTGCATTTCCATGGCAAGGTTGATGCCGAGGGTAAAACATTGTCGATCAACGGTGTAGCTATACTACGCTGGCCGTTTACGGACGAAATTGTTCGCTAGTGGAAATAGTTGCTGGTCGCTGGCTTCTGGCTGCAGGGTATGTTTGAATCGATAATAGATTTGTAATTTTTCTCCGAGGATGCACTTGTGGTTTTAACTGAGTCCGAAACGATACTATGGATGCAATTACTTTTGCCTTTTAAAACTAGTAACTAGCAGCTGGCGGCTAGTAGCTAAAATAATGTAAATTGAACCAGACTTAAAAGCATTGCTAAAAAACTAAATATATACATGGGCTTGTTCGATATTTTTAAAAAGAAAGAAACCCCTTCTTCTGCGCAACCGGAAAGTAAGACACTGCTCGCGATGCCGATGTTTAACAATGGCGAACAGTATAACTTAAACAGTGTACTTGAAAATCTGAAAAGTTTCTGGGGACTAAGTATAACAGACTTGCAAGGCGATGATAATACAGCGGTGTTCAGAGTTAGCGGTGAGATGGTTGCTATTGCCTACATGCCGGCTCAGATACCGTGGGGTGATATTGAGGGGACAGCGCAATATGCCTATAACTGGCAAACTGCCACACAAGATTTAAAGGATCACAACGGACACGCTATTGTTTCCATGATGTCGGGAAGCAAGAGTGCTGTGGAACGTTACCGGATTTTCAGTAAAGTACTTTGTGCTATATTATCAACGTCTAATGCGGTGGGAGTTTATCAGGGAAGTCAGACGTTGTTGATTCCGAAGGAACAGTATCTTGATTTTGTGCCCGATTTAAAAGATGACGGTGTTCCTGTTCCGCTTTGGCTTTATGTCGGGCTCCGGGGTTCGCAATCCGGCAATAGTATATATACCTATGGACTCTCGGGATTCGGAAAGCAGGAAATTGAAATTGTGGATTCAAAATTGAAACTAGAAGAGTTGTATAACTTTATCCTGAATATTTGTGCGTATGTTATTGCAAGCGATGTTACACTTCTAAGCGGAGAAACACTCGGCTATACCAGTGATCAGAAAATCAAGATCACATCTTCCAAAGGTAAATTTATTGAAGGTGAGTCGTTGAAGCTTGAGATGTAAATCAATTCTAAATACAGGTCGCTTATGAGCTGTCTTGGTGTATTATTTTCATTGGACAAGAAAACGGTTGATCAACTAAAGTCATTTTCAGATGACGAAGAAAGACTCGATTATTTGCAAGGCGATATCGAGAAAATATACTTTGATGAAAATCCTGAATGGGTGTGCGAATTGGACAAAGCCTGGGATGCCATCCATAGGACACTCACGGACGGCAAGTTGGAATGGACAAACGGAACGTACCCTCTGAACCACTTTATACTGGGTGGTGAAATTCTATATTCACAGGACGACTATATTATGACACTTAAATCGCCACAACAGGTCAGCGATATTTACAATGCTCTTGCCAGCGTTACAGCTGAAATGTTCAGGCAGAAGTATTTTCAAATTGACAAGGCGATACATGAAACATCTGATGAAGATCTGGAATATACCTGGGAATGGTTCGACCAGTCGCGTGAGTTCTGGAAGCGCGCTGCTGCAGACGGGCGCTATGTTTTGTTTACGGCTGATCAGTAAGTTCGACATGATTTGGCGAAGAATCCATTCCCGAGACAAAGTCCAGGGGATGATTCGTATGATACAGGTATATAAATAGTCTCAATAGATAAAAATGTTATTGTCTATGCGCAGGATTTACTTGTAGGCGTTAGATTTACGCGTAATTCTAACCCAACCCGATGAAAGCAGTACAAAAAGCAATTATATTTCTGTCCCTGGTATATTGCCTTGCAGCGTGTAAAAAGAACGAGACCGAAGTAATAGAAACCATTCCAGTAACATTCTGTAATCCCATTGATATAAGTTACCGGTTCTGCCTCGACCAACCTTCACGAAGAGAAGCGGCTGACCCCAGCATCGTATGGTTTAAGGATCGCTATTTCCTGTTTGCATCCAAGTCGGGCGGGTATTGGCATTCAAGCGACCTGGTGAATTGGACATTCATTGAAACCAATGAGATACCCGTAGAAGAATATGCTCCTACTGCAATAGCAATTGAGGATACCCTATATTTCCTGGCGTCATCTAATGAGAAGAGTACATTGTATAAATCATCTGATCCGCTCAGTGGTAAGTGGAGTGTAGCGCGTGAGCAACTCGAACGCCCCGTTTGGGATCCGGGCTTCTACCTTGATGATGACAAAAAACTATATCTGTATTGGGGATGCTCCAATGTAAATCCTTTATATGGCGTAGAGGTAGATTATAAAAAGAACTTTTCTTTTGTGGGACAACCGAAAGAGTTACTTCATGCAGACACCGCCAATCACGGCTGGGAGGTTCCCGGTGATAATAACACATTGCGGAAGCAGGCTCCGTGGATTGAAGGTGCATGGCTTAATAAACATAATGGTAAATATTACCTGCAGTATGCCGGTCCTGGTACAGAGTATAAAAGCTATAGCGATGCGGTATATATAGGCGATAGTCCGCTGGGACCATTTACCGTTCAGTCACACAATCCGTTTGCTTATAAACCAGGAGGATTTGCAGCGGCTGCCGGTCATGGAAGTACATTTGCCGATGCTTATCAAAATTACTGGCACATTGGTACGAGTACAATTTCTGTAAAACACATGTTCGAGCGCAGACTCGTATTGTATCCTACATTTTTTGATGAGCAGGGTACGCTCCATGCCACTACGAAGTATGGCGATTACCCGATGATTATGCCGAAGAAAAAAATCAACAGCTTCGAGGAAATATTTCCCGGCTGGATGCTCTTGTCTTATAAGAAACCTGTGCAGGTATCGTCATCTATTGATTCACTCCCTACAAGTTATATGACCGATGAAGACATGAGAACATATTGGTCAGCACAAACTGGAAACGCTGGTGAGCATGTTATCCTCGATCTCGAAAAGACGGTGGACGTATATGCTGTCCAAATCAACTTTGCTGAACACGATACAAAAATCTTCGGCCGCCAAAAAGATATCTTTCACAGATATACCATTGAGTACTCAGACAACGGCAGTGATTGGACAATGTTGGTTGATCAATCAAAAAGCAATACTGACAAATCGCATCCATACTTCCCATTAAAGCAGAAGATAGCATGCCGGTATATTAAACTTTCAAATGTACAGGTTCCAGGTGGTACTTTTGCGGTAAGCGGACTCCGCGTTTTCGGAAAAGGAAATGGCGATCTCCCCGCTAAACTCACCAACCTGCAGGCACAACGCAACGCCAGCGACAAACGTAGCGTAACGCTTACGTGGGACAAAGCTGCTAACGCAACTGGTTACGTCATCAGCTACGGCATCGCGAAAGACAAGCTATATCAAAGTTATATGGTATACGATGTGACTACAGTAACGATTAACACTCTTAGCGCAAGAGAGAAGTATTATTATACGATCGAAGCGTTTAATGAGAGTGGCGTTACGAAGAGTGGAGCCGTGATTGAGTAGGGTTTTTGCGTGTTTACGTGTGTAGGTTTGTAGGTGTGTACGTTAATTGGCCTTTAACTATATGTTCTTTGCCTGGTAACGTGAAGTTTTTAAAGTATATCGATAAATTAGTGTAATCAAACCAGCAGCCAGCAACTGGCAACCAGAAGCTCTTAAAAATGCTTTACATCACGCAACTTATCTATATCGTTCCGGGACAGGAGGATGCCTTCGATCAGTTTGAAGCTGTCGCTATACCTATCATTGCAAAGTATAATGGCCGACTGTTGTTTCGTGTCAGGCCGGGTGACGATGCCTATATTGAATACACTACGGATAAACCTTACGAGATCCATCTCGTTGAGTTTGATTCACAGCAGGATTTTGAAAACTTCAAACTCGATGAAGAGCGGAAGAAGTTTTTACATCTGAAGGAGAGATCTATCAAGGCTTCGATTCTTATTCGGGGATCGAAGCTTTGATCGTTGTGTTGATGTGTTGATGTGTTGGGGTGTTGATGTTGTGGACTAAATACAGCTTAATATATAGTATATTATAAGCGCTCGAGATTGTCTGGTAGTTTGCCGGCGAGGAAATCTGCGCGGTGTTGCGGGTTGGCGAGGTCTATTTCGTAATTTACCCATTCACCATTTTCATCAAGGGTTCCTACGTGGCGGGAGCCACTGGCGTGCTCATCGAAATGCCAGAGTATAAGGAAGCCGTCTTCGTTGGAGAAACCTTCATGATCTGCCTGAAATATACCTTGTGTGGTGTCCCAGAATAACATTTTCAGTTCCGTTACGATGTCCCAATAGTTTTCTTCACCTATCTCAGGGCTTACGATCTCGAAAGTATATACTACTTTAATCTGGTCGAAATAATTGGTCAGCCAGGCAGCAGCGTTATCGGGTTTATCGCCATATACAGCATCTTTAAAAGCCTGCATTTGTTCTTCACCTCGCGGTCCGGGCTGTATATCGGTCTTTTCAATCAACACAAGATCTGTTCCATGCTGACTTTTGAAAATGATTTGTTCCCAGTTATCCGCTATACCAGTTTGAATATGAAACGTTGCCTGCAGATTTTCTTCTGCGAGTTTTTCATGGATATCACTAACCGTAATGTTCGGATTTACTTTTCCTAAAATGCGAAACGAATAAGCCACTTGGTTGCGTTTTGTTTCAGGCAAGATACTCTTTTTTGTGTTGAAGTGTTGAGGTGTTGAAGTGTTGATGTTGTGAGGAAGTCTGAGAAGTTCAGCGGTATTTTAACATCAACACCTCAACACACCAACACATGGGAGCACCTACCTATGTTTTCCTCCTAAGAAGCTCAATATATATCTGCGTGGCAAGCTTGGTGAGTTGCTGCTCACGCGTTGCTATATCAGAAAAATTAAGTGTGTTGCTTTTTTGGGTGAGGTTGAAGTATAGATCGTGCACTGCATCATCTTCCGTTTCAAGACCGATTAGGTTTAATATTGTTTCGCTGAGGTTTAGGTGGTAATCTCCTGCGCACAGGCCGAGGTCTGTGAGGCCACTTACCAGTTTGTTGTTGATGAGATCGTCTTTGATGAGGGACACGATAAGATCTTTATTTGGATTCTCTTGCCGTTTTAAAGTATCATTTGGCTGCATAACTTAAATTATTTATTGTGTCTTTAAAATTATATAATTTATTCATTAAAGTCATTTAAATATAATATAAATTATATTTTGTGTTCATATTT
>CAMLLI010000231.1 GCA_946480685.1 uncultured Flammeovirgaceae bacterium
CAGGTTACCGGCCGCATCGTTTGCCAGGTCGATCACATAACCATTTACCAGACCGCCTTTACCGCCTGCACCTTGTTCGTAATGAACAAAGCGGCCTTGCTCCGAGATCATTTTATCAAGGCCTTTATCAAACGTGCCGACCCATAGTGTATGATCGGCATCTTCCAGCAACGCGGTAACTTTATTACTGCTGAGACTTAACGGATCATTGGGGTTGTGATGGTAGTTGGTAAATGTTTTTCCATCGGGATTGAGAAGACTTAGTCCGCCTAATGTAGCGATCCATATTCGCTGGCGACTATCCAGCAACACAGCTTTAACAGAATTGGAGGGTAACGAACGTGGATCATTCGCCACATGATAGAAGTTCTCAAATGTCTTCGTGTGCAGATCAAATTTATTCAAGCCGCGTTCAGTGCCCACCCACAGGTTACTATCTGCATCAAAAGTCAGAGATATTACATCATCACTGCTGATACTGTTGGGTATATTTTTATTAACCGAAAAATGTTCGAAGCGATTGCTGGCCCGATCGTATACATTTAGTCCACCTTGTGTGCCCAACCATATATTACCGGCAGCATCTTCTGCAATACAATGAATAAAGTTATTACTGATGCTGAGGGAGTCGGTGGGTTCGTTTCTGAAAATAGTAAAGGAGTAACCATCGTAGCGATTCAATCCGTCTTCTGTTCCGATCCAGATAAACCCGAGACGATCCTGGTGAATGTCCCATACGTTGCCATGCGAAAGACCTTCCCTGACAGAAAGATGGTCAAACTTTATTTTCTCGGTCTGCGCGTGCGCAGTGATCAAGAGTATAGGAAGTAACAGAACGGAAATAAAACAACTTAATCTCATAGCAAATACCCGGGGTGATAACGACAAACGTATGGCGATATATGTCCAGCTTAATATAGCGGGCCGGCTCACTTGTAACTACGCATGCTCAAGCGATCTGCAGAACATTCTTACATCGTTGCTCTTCCTGAAGTTACTATTACGGATTCATGTTTCCGCGCTTTCTGAAACCAAAATAGTGTTCCTTTATTTCCACAACCTAACTAAATCTAAAGTCCTTGTGTGTTCGTTGCAGGGCCTTTTGAAAAGCTCCGTTTAACGAAGATCAAACTCCGTATTGCGTAGGCTTTCCGGTATAGCACATCCGTATTCAAGTGCTAAACATCTGACAGAAAAAATTTATGGTAAAGAAGATCCTTAAAGTTACCGGAATTGTATTGGGAATTATTGTAGTGCTGGCGGCCGGCTTTTTCATGAAGGCCTATATCAGCGTAGAGAGCAGAAGAAGCACGCACTATAATGTTGTTACGCAACCTATCACCATTAACCATGATTCTGCAACGCTTGCCCTGGGCGCACGCCTGGTAAAAGCAAAAGGTTGCACGGAATGCCATGGCAATGACCTGGGCGGAAAAATATTCATTGATGATGGTGCACTCGCTCACCTCATTGCACCCAACCTTACTAAAGGTAAAGGTGGTCTCGCTCCCGACTATAATGTTGAAGACTGGTTACTGGCATTGAAACATGGTATACGCAAAGATGAAAAGCCGCTGCTGTTCATGCCTTCACAGGAATTTACTTTTTTGAGTGAACAGGACATGGGTGCAATCATTGCCTACTGCGTAAGTCTTCCGAACGTAGACCGCGAATTTCCAGAGGGAAATACTTTAGGACCGCTGAGCTATATATTAACCGATATGGATAAACTTCCATTATTCCCCGCAGAGATGATCGATCATAACCGGAAGCTTGTAAAAGAAGTGAAGGCAGAGGTTTCGATCGAGTATGGAAAATATCTGTCCACATCATGCCAGGGATGTCACCGCGAGAATATGAAAGGCGGAGAGCCTGTTGCGCCTGGCTTCCCCGTTGTAGCCGATATTTCTTCTACAGGTAATGCAGGCAAGTGGACCGATGAACAATTCATTGAGACACTGCGCACTGGTAAAACTCCGGAAGGTAAAGTTTTAAAGCCGCAGGAAATGCCGTGGACAATGGCGAAAGAGTTTAACGATACGGAGTTGAAAGCGCTGCATTTATACCTGAACAGTCTTTAATCGCTGTCGGTTAATCGTTATCCATAAACTATTGATATATACTGAGCATATATAGTTAAAAGGTGGGTTTCCTTTATTGTGTGCATGAGTGAAGCAAAATCCGGTTGCCGGGGTATCTGAAGATTGGTTAGGTTTAATTAAGCTTTTTCGTTAACCTTTCTTTCTGATCTTCGCGCTTCTGGATTTTTGCCTTCACGATTCAACTCTATTACAAATTACATTCATGCCTGTATATTCTCGCAGGTAATTTAGTCAACCGGCGGTGAGATAAATTTCAGTTGCACCTTTGTCTTTAAAGCACTGGATACTTTTTATAAGATTATTCAGGTCTTCCAGTATGTGTCCTTCTGCAAAGTAACCTTTCCATGGATTCGGATTTTCCTCCCGCTGCTTTCGTTCTTCATTCATCATTTCCATCAGCGGAGCTGCTGCTATCTCTCCTAACGAATGGATCAGGCTTTGCATATCCTGCTCCGACAGGTTTAAAGATTTCTCGTATGTGGTATAAATTATCTTATCACAAACGGAACGATCTTCCAAAATTCTGTCACGAAAAGTGGAGACCAGGCTTAACAGGTCATCTGTTGATTGAATATTTTCGCGGATATAGTCTTGCGTTACCTCATCCCACGTATATACCAGTTTCAACAATGGCGACAGATTCACTCCATAATATCTACCGGATTGAATCAGAATGCTTTGCTCACCATACTCCTCACCACTGCTTACAAAGTCGTAAAATGTATGATCCAAAAACTGGCGGCAGTCAAAGCTGTTGGGTATCTGCTCTGAATGTACTCCTATATTAAATCCCATAAGTAAAACGGCTAAGCACGAATGTAAGAAGAAATGACTATCCATACTGCTTCTTCCTTCACATACACCAGTCACGAATAACAATTAACCTGTAACGGATAACCGCCCTTGAATAACTTTCCTCCTGCCTGTAATTTTCTTTGCCTATCTTCGACACATTCATCAAAGTTATTCCAGTCAACTTGGCGAACGGAGAAGAACAAAACTTCATTAACCTTATTAACGAGCACCAGGGGCTTGTTCATAAAATCTGTTTTATGTATGAGCACGACCCCGATGCCCGCAATGATTTATTTCAGGAAATCGTACTGCAGCTCTGGCGTTCGTTCCCGTCTTTCCGGGGTGAAGCCAAGATCACCACGTGGATGTATCGCATTGCATTGAACACCGCTATATCCGGTTTCCGGAAACAAACACGGTTGGTGAAAACTGAAGATCTGCAGGAAGTACACATGAACATTTCAGACGCGTGGGGTGACGATCGCGAAGAAGATTTCCAAAAACTCCAGTGGGCAGTACGGCAGTTGCCGGAAATTGAACGCGCCATGATCATGATGGCACTGGAAGAAGTTCCGTACGATGAAATTGCCGAGACCATTGGAATAACTCAAAACAATGTGCGCGTGCGCATGAACCGCATTCGCGAAAAACTACGAAAACTTATGTGCCCGTAAGCATGGAACTGGAAGAATTAAAAAGCATATGGAAAAGCAGTGATCCCGGCTTCAGTCCGAAAAACGAAGCGGAGATCGCACAAATGCTGAAAGGCAACAGCCAGTCAATCGTTGATAAACTGAAACGAAGTGTATGGTTTGAACTCGTCTTTACACTGGTAGCAGGTATAGCGCTGCTGGTATACGCGCTTACATTACCAAGTGGTGCGTTGAAATGGACTTCCGTATCTATACTGGTATTGTTTGTAGGATATTCATTTTACTACATCAAGAAACTTACACTGCTCGTAAAGTATAATCCTGCTGCTGAGAATATACGGGCATCGCTGGAGCGCCTCACGGATAACTTGTCCAGCTACCTGCGGTTTTACAAGCGAAGCTATACCTTGCTATATCCGATCTATTTTGTTTTGGGATTACTCTTTGTGGCGATGGAACGAGGGATGGATAAATTTCTGGCGAACCTCTCGCAGCCGCGCACCATTATATACCTGCTGGTAATCGGACTGGTATTTTTCTTCTGCAGCACGTGGCTCACCAACTGGTATTTGAAAAAGCTATACGGCAATCATCTCGAAAAACTGAAAGGTCTGCTACATGACATCAAACAATAAAACTATATATACCCGCGTACTGCTCTTTGTACTTGCCGTTACGTTTACGCAGCATGCCATTGCACAGAAGAAAAAGGCTGTTGAGAATTCTGTCTTCTGGGAGGTAACCGGTAAGGGACTATCACAGCCTTCGTATCTCTTTGGTACATTTCATTTGCTGAGCCACCGGTATGTAGACAGCCTGACAAATGTTACCCGTAAATTTACTGCAGCCAAGACAATCGTCAGTGAATTGCTGATCGATAGCACGATGACTATGAAGATGATGGCTTCTGCACAAATGAAAGGTACTACGCTGGATAAATTACTGACACCCGAACAATTCAAACAAACTAACGACTGGCTTCGCGAACTTTCCGGCTATGACCTCACGATGTTCAATAGCATGAATCCGATGACGATCGAAATACTGCTCATGACCATGTTGCAGCAAAAGTATTTCCCACTTGATCCAACCCAGGATGTTGTGATGGATCTATACTTTCAGCAGCGCGGTGCCCGTGAGAACAAGCAGGTTATCGGGCTCGAAACTTTTGATGAACAAACACATGCCATCTTCGGACAGTTTACCTACGAACGCCAGGCACAATTACTCGCCACTGCGGTAAACAAACGCGGTACCGCTGAAGGAGAACTTCGAAACATGAACAAGTTCTATCGCGAAGGGAACCTCGCTAAACTGGAGGCACTGATGTATGATGAAATGTATACCGCTGCAGAAACTGCTGTCATGCTCGACAATCGTAACAAGAAATGGATGCAACAGTTACCGGGTTTATTCAAACAGCAACCTACCTTTGTAGCGGTGGGTGCCATGCACCTGGCAGGCGAAAACGGACTGGTTACACTGTTACGTAAAGAAGGCTATACAGTAAAACCGGTGCAGACAAAGTAGCAGGTAAAGCTATAGCTATACCTCCGCTAAGGTTATGCGGGTAGGATTGCTGAGTTTATAATCACTTTTGCTGTTGTTGATTTTGTATCGGGTGTTTACATACCCCTTGCGATATTCCTTTACCCGTGCGTCAAACTCAAGTAATATACCTTCTGTCAGTTTTACCTTCTCAAAACCTTTGGTATAGCTGAACCAGATGTGGTCGGTAACAACTTTTCCGGTTTCTATATCCACCACGTGTTGAAGCAATACTGTCTCTTCCGAATAGCCTTTGAAATTTACCTTCTTGCCGAACCGGCTAAACGTTGCCCTGAATCGCTTTCGTTGTCCCGCCTCTTTTGCCAGTTCTTTTCGCATCTTGTCTCAAAATCAGGTACAATTTTAAAGAACCACGCTATATACTGCAACTTCCATTTTGTATTTTGCTTGTCTGTAAAATATTCACTCTTCGTATGTTAATGCCCCCTCGTTATTCACAACCCCCTGCCACCCGCTTACACACTATACTGATCGTTTTAACACTAAGCCTGCTGGGTGCAATCCATGCTCCGGCACAACACGTAGCGATCGATGACGACATCGAAAAGAAGACCTTTACTTTTGCTACACGTGATTCCTCCACGTTGCAGCTGGATGTATACCGCTATAGCGGAACACCGGCAAACAGTCCTTGTATCATATTTGTGTTTGGTGGCGGCTTTGTGCGTGGCAGTCGTGATGCACGGATCTACAATCGTTACTTCAATACACTGGTTAAAAATAAGTATATAGTTATCTCTATTTCATATCGGCTTGGTATGCAGGGAGCAAAACGCATTACACCTTTTCGCGTAAAACCGCTGCGCACAGCTATTGCAATGGCTGTTGAAGATCTCTACGATGCTACCAACTGGACGTTGAAGAATGCGCATACCCTGGGCGTTGATCCCGCCAAAATTATTCTCTCGGGTTCCAGTGCCGGTGCCATTACCATATTGCAGGCTGACTATGAAAAATGTAACCATCACGACATTGCGAAAGTGCTCCCGGAGAATTTCCGCTATGCAGGCGTTATTGCTTTTGCAGGTGGTATACTGAGCTACAACGGTGCCCTAAAATACAGGCATGATGCCCCTGCTCCTACGATGCTCTTTCACGGTACCAAAGACAACCTGGTGATCTATAAAAAGATCAGGTTCCTGCATAAAGGGTTCTACGGATCAAGTCACATTGCAAAAATCTTCAAGAAGAAAAAATATCCATACTATATCTATCGTGAATTGGGTATGGGACATGAGTCCTCCTACACACCAATGAACAACAAGCAGCAGGAGATACTCTGGTTTATTGAACAATATATACTCAATAAGAAGCCTTACCTGATGGATATATCATTTGATGATTTGCAGAAAGTTCGCACGATGCATATTACGCGTGATGCGCTTTATGAGCGATAGTCGTTATCTGTTATAAGTTATCCGTTAATAGTAATACAACGGGATAAAAAAGTCAATTGCACAAAGGACAAGAAGGAGACACTGAGATACACAAAGTATATATCCAGACATTTCACAGATAAGGATTAACGGATAACGAATAACGGATAACAACATGAACGCAGACCAAATGTGGCGGGTATTGACAATGGTTTTAATCGCGGGCGTCACAACGATACAAGCGCAGCCTAAAAACCTGGTGTTTGAAGGCGCGGGTATACGGGGTGTGGCGTATGTGGGCGCGATCCGGGAACTCGAAAAGCAAAATATACTTGCTGACATCGAACGTGTG
>CAMLLI010000232.1 GCA_946480685.1 uncultured Flammeovirgaceae bacterium
TCCAGCAAGCGAAAATTCTCGGCTACCTTTAATGTACTATGGTTGGGCAGCATGATACCACCGGAACCGAAGCGCAGGTTTTTCGTTTCACCTGCCAGCCGCGCGATAAGTACTTCAGGCGCGGCACCGGCTAATGTAGCAATGTTATGATGTTCCGATAACCAGTAGCGCGTATAGCCCAACCGATCGGTGTGTTTGGCAAGTTGTATACTTTCCTGCAGAGCTTCCCGCGCGTTGCTGCCTCTGCGAATGGGAGTCTGATCGAGTACGCTGAGTTTTAATTTCATAGACGATAGATGCCTTCCGTTTCAGAAGGAGTGTGTTTTTATGTATTTTCTATAAACACAACAGCCAGCGGTAAAGGTTCAGTCGGGCGTAGATTCGTTTCGAATGGTAACCAGATGTGTACTGATCATTAATGTGTAAATGCCTGAACAAGAAAATAAAAGCCTCACCGTGGTGCTGCACGGTGAGGCTGATGATTATTTTATAGTTAGATCAGACCGCTGCGATCTGTTTCACCCCCCTGATCTGCAGATACGCCATCGCTGCCACCCACAAGGCCACTGCGGTAATAGCGATATAGCCTATCGCTGATAACTGAAATAACTGCGGCAATACAATGGCTATACTGCCTGCTACCCAGAGTATATCCAGTGCAATGATGATATATACATGGTTAATTCGCGTGGTGTGTTGCACTGCTTCATTTAATACGCCCGCTGCGAACACGACCAGAAATATACCTACACACATGACAGCTCCTGTAGCCGTTGTACCAAAGAGTTCGGCAACTGTTTCTGCCAATACTACAAGACCAATACCGGTAGCACCTGAGCTTACCGCGTTGATGAGAAGAACATTTTTCAGCGATATCATATACATTTATGTTTAGTGTTTATTGATGAAGCAAAGGTATACCGGCACCCTTGCCTTCGGTTTATCTTTTTACGACAACCCATTACCATCTTGCGCCAACGGGGTGGCTGTAGGGTAAACAGCTTTCCTGAACCAGTATATTTGCAGTATGGATGAACAACAGAAACGATTGGTGCTAAGCTTGCTGGCCTATGCCGTGCAGCGTGGTATATCTGCTCAGCAACTCTGCAAGCTTTGTAATCTTGATCTGGCAGTACTGAAAAGGAACGAACCGGTTGCCATTACGCGTAAACAGCAGGAAGACCTCTGGATGAATGCGATTCATTTGTGTGATGACCCGTTGTTCGGCCTGCACTTTGGTGAATCATTGCAGTTGAGTGCGCTGGGTGTAGTAGGAGAGATCATCAAGATGAGCGGTACAGTAGGGGAAGCGTTGGCGCACGCTGCTGCGATGACGCCCATGGTAACCGACCTTGTTACGATGGATGTGATACAATCCAAAAAAACATTTACCGTGCATTTTATACCCACTGCATTCGGCAAGCAGCAAAGTGATACCGTTACGTTCCGGCAGATGCTTGACTTACTCATGGTGTTCACGATCCACGAACTCGATGGCTTGTTACTGGAGAAAGTAAAACCCATCTCGGTACGACACGCTTTTCAGACGGCACATATAGAGGAGTACGAGCGTATATTCCGTTGTGTGCCCGTGCGCAAGGCACAGCATACGCTGGAGTTTGACAATGCATACTGGAACGAACCTATTCTCACCGCTAATTATGAATTGCAGAAAGTGTTGCTTGATAAGGTAAATACGATAGGCAAGGAAGCAGGCAACGCACAAACACTGCAATCAAAGATTTATACCTATCTGCTGCAGCATGCTTATCTGGGTATACTTAGCCAGGAGGAGGTAGCCGCAAATTTTAATATCAGTGCCCGCAGCCTGCAACGCAAGCTTCGCGAAGAAGGTGTAACGTACCAGCAATTGTCTGACAGTGTGAGAAAATCGCTGGCCGTACACTATATACGTTCCGGTAATTATCAGCTCAAGGAAATATCCGCTATGCTTGGCTATAACGAGCTGAGTGCATTTACCCGAGCCTTTAAACGTTGGACGGGACAAGCCCCGGCCAGTTACCGCGCATAAGTAAATGACTTCAATATATAGCCGTTCAGAGTTTACACCGAGAGTTTTGCGAGGCAATTCTCGATGGAAACTTTCAGGTGCGCATACTGGGTTGGCTTCTGTATATATTGAAACGCTCCCAGCTTGTACGACTTCTCGATGTTATCGAGGGTGGAAGACGTAGACAGAATAACCACGGGTATAGATTTAAACTCCGGGTGCTCCTTTATTTCTTTGAGACACTGAAAGCCATTCTTCAACGGCATGTTCAGATCCATAAAGATAGCATCGGGAAATCGGTCGACTGCGCGGAGTTTTTCCAGCAGTATAATTCCGTTTTCTGCAATGGTAATATCAATGGGAAGTGCTAACTCCTGAAATACATCTTTGAATAAAAGTATATCATCCGGGTCATCATCAGCGTAAAAAATTTTCTTTATCAACTGGTTTTCGCTCATCGGGGGAAAGTATAAGTTAAGGTAAAGCGGGCATCATTTTTTCTCAGGTACTATGCTGCTGCTATACCTGTTGCTGATGTATTCCAAACAACAGCTCAATATTAGAGTGTTACACTGTAACATTCTATCAGGGATTTCCCTGATTTTTAGTAGGATTTGGCCGCTTTTTGGAAGATTAACATTAAAGCAATTTACCTTTAAGGATTTAATCGCTTTAAAATGCCCGAAAAGATCAAAGTTTTTCATCTCGAAGATTACAAGATTATACGTGATGGCATCCGGTTTTTATTAGGTAATGATGAAGCCATTGAAGTTGTAGGCGAAGCAAGGCAGGGAGAGGAGTTGTTGAGCGTTGCCGACAAAATGCGCATTGATATACTCTTACTCGATATTTACCTGGACGGAATGCAGGACGTTCGTACCATTGATGGTTTCGAAGTATGTGAAATCGTCAAAAAGAAATATCCAAAAATAAAGATCATTGCCCACTCGGTTTACGATGATGCCGATCGTGTTGCCAAGATCATGAAAGCCGGTGCCATGGGTTTTGTATCCAAGAAGGCCGGATACGAGGAACTTATCCAGGCTATAAAAGTAGTGCATGGCGGCAAAAAATATATTTGTGCCGAGACCTCGCGAAAGCTAAAAAACATTAATAAATTTTTGGCGGGAATTGAAGATACGCTGCGGGGCGAAGACGAGTTCTTTTCCAAACGCGAACGAGAAGTGCTGGAGTTGATGGCGAAAGGGTACTCTTCCAGAAAAATAGCCGAGAATTTATTCATTACCGAAAAAACCGTGGAGTCTCATCGTAAAAACATGGTTCAGAAGGCAAAAGTGAAAAACACAGCCGAACTTATTGCTTATGCGTCAGCCCGCGGCTTTTTGAAAGTATAATTATATACCTTGCCGTGTTGTCGTAACATGTATACTATGCCAGAGGCCCCCGCATACACCGAGATCAAACGCATTGGAGAATTATCCAACGATGGTGTTTTTATTTACAAGGTGGATGAACGCAGGTTCCACTATATCAATCCTGCCTTCGCTGAGATTTTCTATGTAAGTCACGAAGATATTTACGCACAGTCGAGGCTGCTGCTGGACCTGATCATCTCTGAAGATCAGCACTACCTCCGGTCGCGCTTCTCCGATCTTATCCACTTCGGCTGTATAACCAGCACGGAGTTCACTATAAAAATTTCCAGTGGATTGCTGAAGCATGTATCATGCGATGCCTATGTGCTGGACAACAACACTACGGTTATCGGTTTTGTGAAAGACGTAAGCCGCACCAAGGAACATGAAAACTATATCATTAACTATGGTGCGAAGAAAGATACCCTGCTGGATATGATTACGCATAACCTGTACGGACCGCTAAATCTTTCGCAAAGTATATTAAACCGGATTGAAGAATCGTATAAGAGCGAGCCTAACAGCGATATCAACACGCAGTTGCACCTGATCCGCAGTATAACACGTGAGTGCATTGATATTGTGAGCAACTTTTTGCGCGAAGAACACCAGGAGTCCGAACGCATTTTTATCAAGAAAAGTCGCTTCGATATTGTAGAGCGCGTGCGTGCAACGCTTACCAAGCTGGTAGAGACCAACCATGACAAGAACTTTACGTTGATCACCAAGCTGGATAACCTGTATATCAATGCCGATAGTGTCAAGTTTTTCCAGATCATTCACAACCTGATCTCCAATGCCATCAAGTTTACGCCTGAAGGCGGTCAGATCGAAATAACGCTGGAAGAAGGGGAAGAAGACTTTATTGTGAGTGTAAAAGACAACGGCATCGGTATACCACCGGAATTCCACCCGTTCATATTTCAGCGAAACGAAGCGGTACGCAGACCGGGACTGAAAGGTGAGAAGTCGATGGGACTCGGGCTGCCAATTGTAAAAAGTCTTGTTGAACTGATGAACGGAGAGATCTGGTTTGAGAGTAAAGACGGCAGCGAGTCAATATTTTTTGTCAGGTTCCCGAAGGAATGATATAGCTATATATGTCAGCTTGGGTATAAAAATGCACAGGCTGTTTTTTTGTCAGCATACCTGGAAAAAATTTTCATCCCGCTAATACAGATTTTTATTTTGCTACGAATGAAAACAGATATAGTATTGCGCCAAAGTATAGGCTTCTGGCAAATTACTTTCTCATATCAGTATAAATCATACATACGCTTAAATCCTTTCATTTATTTGGAAAATAGTTGGCCTAAAGGTTGCAATATGGAGTATACAGGAATAAACCTGTAGACAAGTTATGAGCCTTTTCTGTAGATCTCAATGTGCTGTTACTCCACAAGTTCAAGAGTTAACGGTGCGTAAGGACGACCCAACCCGTTGGAATTATTTTTTCAATTCAGGAAAGGTGAGAACCAATATGAAGAACCACATTTTTGAAAAGTCGGGCCGCTACGCGATCGGTGTACTTTGTGCAGCCATATTCTTTTCATGCAGTAAAAACATTACACCAACTGATACGGCAGCCAGGCTGGAAAACACCCAGCAGGTAGCCGTTACAGCCGACTCTCTTCACTCACAGCCTGTGCGGGCGGGACGCAGTCTCGCGATCGATACGCTTGCCCATCCGCTGGATACACGCCTCACCAAAGTATGGAAGCAGGATGTATACTACAATCAGAAGGTTCACGACAAGGTACATCGCTTCTATGCGCTCAACGACTATCACACCAAGTGGCTGGGCGAATATGCACCCAATCCATTCTATCAGAAATTTGCCGAGTTGATGGCTGATGCAGAAGGCTATGGACTGGTGCCTGAAGATTACACTATTGTTGATCTGACTGCCAAACTTGACGAACTCTATAGCAAGAAGCCACTCGATACGGCAGCGCTTATTGACCTGGATATACAGATCAGCGAGAAGCTTTTCCTCTTCACCACACATCTTGCCGAAGGTAAAGTGAGAAATCCCGGCAACACAACGGCCTTGTGGATACGCGAGATCAAACCGGAAGATAATACAACCGATGTATACACGCTGGCAAAGATACTCGAGCCGGAACAACTCATCACGGCTGTTAACAGCCTGCAACCTGCGTATGAACAGTATACCAAACTGCAGCATGCGCTGAAGCAATACCAGTCACTTGAAAAAGCAGAGCCGAAAGAATTTCCGTTAAGTGTTGCAGCCAGTAAAATAAAACCGGATGAACGCAACGCTGTTATTCCATCGATCCGCAAGAAATTATTGCTGACCGATCTGAAAGCCTATACGCTTCCGATAGACTCTGTAACTGGCCAAACCGATTCACTGCGTTACGATGCCGCACTGGTATCAGCTGTGAAATGGTTTCAGGAACGTCATGGTCTGGAACCGGATGGTATCATTGGTGAGAAGACCGTACGTTTTCTGAATCAATCCTTTAAAGATAAAGCGAACATCATCGCATTGAATATGGATCGCTTCCGCTGGTTGCCGCAGAATGCGTATGGTGATAATTACATCACGGTAAATATTCCGGAGTATGAACTCCGCATGTTCGAGGGGGGCAAAGAAATTTTTGATATGCGCGTGATTGTTGGTGCTCCCAACAAACCGACTCCCGTTTTCAATGACGTGGTGAACTATATCATATTCAGTCCTACGTGGACCGTGCCGACCAGCATCATCAAAGAAGAAATTATACCGCGTCTGCAGAAAGACTCGCTTTACTATACAGAGAAGAACTATGCTTTCTACAAGAACGAAGAGACAATCGATCCTTCGGCAGAGGCGTGGAAAGATGGTTCCATCAACCCCTATAAATATCGCATCGTGCAACAGCCCGGTCCGGATAACTCCTTGGGACTCGTTAAATTCGGTATGCCCAACAAGATGAATATTTACCTGCACGATACACCGAATCACCGCTTGTTCAAGAAGAGCTATCGTGCCCTGAGTCACGGTTGTGTACGCCTGGATGAGCCTGCGCGTTTTGCAGAATACTTACTCCGCGACCAGCGCGGCTGGACAAAAGAAGCTGTGCAAAAAGCGATGCAGGCCGGAACACCGTCAACCATTCATCTGCGTAAAAAGTACCCGGTACATATCGAGTACCGTACGGCATGGGTAGATGAAAATGGTTTGATCAATTTCCGGGAAGATATCTACGGGCACGATAAACGTCAGTTACAACAGTTATATCCTGCGCAGAAACCTTCCTCGATGGCCGGGATCTAAAAAGAAAAGGTAAATCAGCGCTTAGCCGTAACGTTGACGTTCTGCAAGAGTTGGTCAAGGTTCAGGTAGCGTGATGTGGTCAGGTAATTTTCGTCATTGAAGTATGCGAAAATAGCAGTGTGACCTTTTATCGTATCAATCACCTCTTTGGCAATTTCTTTTGAAAG
>CAMLLI010000233.1 GCA_946480685.1 uncultured Flammeovirgaceae bacterium
TAGCAGAAGCACTCGGGTTGAGTATAGTAACTTTGCGTCCGTTCAGGTTCAGTGCACCCCCGTTCAGGTTCAGTACACCATTGGTGTTCAGCGATACATCAACCAACGGTTGTACTACCGTACTATTCCCTTCGATAATGATTGAACTGAACGTTTCGCTGCCACTCGCATTATATATAGTTTGCGTGGTTCCTCCGTTAAATTTAATAGTGCCACGGTTTGGAATTAATGTTCCGGAGTTACTCCAGTTGCCGGTTAAAGTTATAGCGCGTTCGGAAGGTGTATTTTCCAATGACAAAGTTGCACCGGAAGCTATCGTAATATTTTTTGCGACCGCCGGTATGGAAGCACTTGTGGAAGTAATAATAGTAGGTTGATTTGTGATACATGTTTCCATCGGTTTGATCACAACGTTATCGGCGGTTGTAGGAGAGGTGCCTACTGTTTGAAAGGCTGTTCCGTTCCACTTTACCCAATTGGCATCATCTGTCCAGTAATTATTAGCAGAAGAGCCGGTCCAAAAGTAATCTCCACTCACTATACCAGTGGTATTGCTCGGCTGCGTTACGGTTACGGTTGCCATCGTTGATAGTGATGTATTGCAGGCGGTGTTGGGAATCTTCAGCGCTCTGATGACAAACGTCTGGGTAGAAGTAATACGGAATGATTGCAATGTCACCGTTCCACCGGTACCCAATGAAGATGAACCGGCATCTGCACTGTTTGCAAAATTGCGCAGGGTATATACTACATTATTTTCGGACAGCAGTACTTGCACTGAAGCCTTGGTATTAACGCACGTACTTCCCGTAAGTATATTTATCCCCAGTGATAGCAGCGGTGGTACACACGAAACCGTTGTGGAAGCTGAGGGAAGACTTTCCGCTTTGCCACTTTCCGTTGCAGTTGCGGTCAGTACACCACCGGTATATAGATCTGTTCCGAGCGTTACGACCGTCCATAGTCCTAAGGCAACTACAGCATTGCCGATAGGTGTACCATCAATATATAGTGTTATGATTGATCCGGTAGCAGCAGACGATGTCCCTGCGACAGCAAGCGCCCCTTCCTGGTATGTTCCCGTAATAACCGGTGCGGCCGTGCGCGATTGAACCGTGACTTCATTGGAGAAACCACTGGCCGATTCTCCGCTTGCTGTTGCAGTGGCTTTTATCAGGTTACCTCCCGCCAGTGCCGGTGATAATCCGCTGATTGTCCAATTACCGTTTGCATCCACCGTAGTGGTTCCTGCAGACACGCCATTTTTGTATAGCGTGATGGTTGTGCCTGCTGCTTCAACAGATGTACCGGATACACTCGTAGCACCTGTAACGATAGGACTCTTTACTACCGGGGCTGTTGATGTCTCAGTAACGTTTCGTGTTGCTGCAGCTGATAAACATTGACCGCTTTGTACTGCATATACAGATATAGCTTGTCCTAACGACAGGCTGAGACCGGAGAAACTCCAGTTGCCCCCGGTTGCTGTGGTACTGGCCTGCAGGTAACCGTTAATATATAGCAGCACGGTGTTTCCTGCGGTAGCAGTTCCGGTAACAGTCGTTGTTGTTCTGAGAATAGGATTTGTTGTGATGACAGGTGTAGTAGCATTACCTGATCCTCCGATGCATACCGATACAGTTTTGGGAGACTGACATTTACCACTCTCCTGTGCTGTTATCCAATATATACCGGAAGCAATACAGTTAGGGCCGCCACCCGTACAATTTGTAGTGCCACCCGCGCAATTATAGAGATACACGTTGGACGCATTGGTTGTTACAGTCGTAAAAAGTGTACCGGGCACATTAGGTCCATATATAGCGATAGTTGTTCCCGCTGCAGCTCCGGCCGGGCCGCTTCCTCCTATACCTTTATTCGACTGGCAGGAAGATGACGGTACCTGGCTGCACGTAGCACCAACGGTAACTATATCGGAGTCATAGCTGACGGATTTACCGGAAGCCGTTGCATTAGCTTTGACAGATGCGCTTAAGGTTAAGGCTGCTATACCGGTAAGTGTCCACGTTCCACCAGTAACGGTAGTGGTACCCACAGAGACACCATTCACATATACGCGTATAGCCGTACCGTTGGATTCGGTTGATGTACCGCTTACTGACGTGGCTCCAACAGATAACGGACTGTTGACAACGGGTGTAGCCGATCGTACCGGTAGAAACCCGCTGTTAAAATTGGAAGGTGCTGTCGGAAGTGATGCGTTAACAACGGCTGTCCAGGCATTGGCATAATTGCCGGCATACGTTGCATCATTTATACCGCCTATATCGCTCGGGCCGCCTTGCAACGCAGATTGTGTACTGATAACCGTATTGGCTACCATGCGCACCGAAGTGGATGCACTAAACGTTGGAAAATAAGTTGTGATCGTAGCGATAGGTATATAAAAGTCATAGAAGTAATCCGGGTTGCTGCAATTGGTGGTGAAGGCTACAGACTTCTGGCTATAGTCATCGTACGATAATGTAGTTCGCAACGTTGGTGAAGCTGTACCATCCGCATCATACAAGCGTACTCCGTGATTGGTAACGAGTATAATTTCAATTTCAAACCCGGGATTACCTGTGGTATAGTTGGGATCTTTAAGCGCACCGGAATTGCCAAACAAACCATCCGTGTCAAGCAGGATGCTATACCCTTTGGCATTGTTAGCATAATTGCCAAGCCTGAACCTGAAAAGCCAGTTGCTGCCGGATATATAGGTATAGGCTGCACTATACGAAGTTGCATCATCAACTAAGTCTGTAAAACCGCAGGAAGGACCGGTGGCGAGATCGCTCGTAGGTTCCGGGTTCACCAGTACAATCGGAACGAAAGGTATTTCGCTCTCGCCTTCATCGTTGCTGACAAAACCTTCATTGTCGGATGAAGTATAGTTGTCGAGGTTGGGGTCCAATACTGATTTTCCAGCAACAGCAGGTTTTACAATGAGACCAGGGGTTTGTGCGTATAGATTGCCTGTAACAAGGAGTACAAACAACCATGCTGGCAAAGCAAGTTTGAAGAGAGGTTGCATATATATACCGGAATTATAGATAACAGTCTGACTACTCTAAATTTACAAAAGAGAAGCGAACCTATATAGCAATCTCCCCACAGATTCGTAACGCAACATTGATTTTTTTTTGCGACACAGGATGTATATAAATAAAGTGTTACACCTTACAAAGACAACAGTGCCTAAAGGCGTTTAAACATAATTTTACTATATACTCCTGAACGCATGATTATATATAGTACGCTATCGTTTTGGCTATCCTGATTATCGGTGTGATAACACGTGATAACCTTATTTGTTTACGGCAGGTTCGTGCAGCACCGATTGTAAATATACTTCCAACGGAGTGGTAAGTTCTATTCGCTTACTTTCCTTGTGCTCGGCACCAGTCTTTCCATCAATAACAGCGTGTGTCATTTTAATCATATTGTCGGCTGCATTTTCAGAAAAGCCCGCCTGTATCAACGTGTCGTGCCATTCATCGTTAGGTATTGTACTTGCGGATACTTTACGATGAAGGATACTTTCAAGTACTGATGCTACATCTTCGCTGCTATAGGAAGGTCCGGTAAGCTCGTATAGTTTCTTCTGTTCCGGTATAGCATTCGCCATCGTCCTTGCTATGAAGGCAGCCACATCAGCGGGCGCACCCATGGCGATTTTCAGGTCAGTGGGGAAGAAGGTTGGTAGTATACCATGTTCTTGCACGATGGACATATAGGGCATCCAGTTACTATAGTAATACGGAGCGCGGATAAAGATCTGCTGAACGGGGAGCCCCTCAAACGCATGCTCCAGCATATACGACATTTCCAGGTTGCCCGTGCCCGAAGCGTGTTGTGCTCCAAGTGAAGAGAGCGCTACCAATTTTTTTACACCGGATGTATGTATAGCGTCTCTGTAATTTTGCACAATAGATTTTGCATCGGCCAGGATGTCCTGCGAGGCCGGGTCTTCCGGTGTTAACAGAAAAACAGTATCTGCGTCTTGAAATGCGTTTTGTAGTGCAGATACATCAAACAGGTCTGCCTGTACAATAGGCACACCGTTGTGTTCTACCACATATGCTTTTTTAGGATTTCTCATTACAGCTTTAACGGGCTGTCCACTTTTATGCAGTGCGTTCACGACTGCTGATCCTACTTGTCCGGAAGCTCCTAATACAACATGCATAGACTTTATTGTTTAAGCGATTGTTACGACAAATACTTTGCATCATAGCTTCAATTTTTGTTCCCGCCTAAAGCCATGCCTCATGTAGTTACATCATTAACCTTACAACGAAAATGATTTGGTATATATTTACCCACATCGGGTAATGAGTGAAAGGATTAGGACACTTGGATGGTTGGTAAAGAACTCGTGTTGCATGATTGTCTACAGAAGTTAGTCCTTTCGATTTTAGTTTGCAATGGCATATTTTTTACGCCCCTCCGTAGCATAATGAGCAAACTATAAATGAATTACTATGCTGGCAATGAATTATCGCGGCCCGTTCAGAGTCCGCGCAGATCGAAATAGACCCGATCCCGAAATTTTACATCCTCGTGATGCCATTGTGCGCGTTACCCGTTCCTGTATATGTGGGTCGGATTTACACCTATACCATGGGCTCGTCCCGGATACTCGCGTAGGAATGACATTCGGTCATGAATTTACAGGTGTTGTTGTAGAGCTTGGCTCCGAAGTAACAAATCTTCGTGTAGGTGATCACGTACTGGTTCCCTTTAATATAGCATGTGGTACGTGTCCGTTTTGTCAACAGGAATTGTATGGTAATTGTCATGAGTCCAATCCGGAAGCAACGGCAGTGGGTGGTATATTTGGTTACTCGCACACGGCAGGCGGCTATGACGGTGGACAGGCCGAATATGTACGCGTTCCCTACGCAGATATAGGACCGACTGTGATACCACCGGGTATGGACCTGGATGATGCTGCACTGTTAACCGATGTTACACCTACCGGATACCAGGCTGCAGAAATGGGCGGTATACAAAAAGGTGATACGGTTGTCGTATTTGGTGCCGGCCCTATAGGACTAATGGCCGCACGATGCTCCTGGCTTTTCGGAGCAGGTCGCGTAATCATAATTGATCATCTTGACTATCGGCTTGAGTTCGCAAAACAATATGCGCAATGCGAAGCCTATAATTTTGTGAAGGATATGGATGATCCGGTATTGTTCATAAAGAAGACAACGGATTATTTTGGTGCTGATGTTTGTATCGATGCCGTTGGCTGCGAAGCAGCAGGCAGTACGTTGCAAACCATCACCGGAAGAAAATTAATGCTGCAGGCTGGTTCCGCTACTGCTTTGCAGTGGGCGATCAATTCGGTTAAGAAAGGCGGCATCGTTTCAATTGTTGGTGTATACGGACCTACGTGGAACCTGGTGCCGATCGGAAATGTCGTGAACAAGGGTATAACCATTCGCGCTAATCAGGCTTCCGTAAAAAGATTACTGCCGAGATTAATTGAACACGTTATGGCCGGACGATTGAATCCAAAAGGTTTGATCACGCACCGCATACCACTGGAAGAAGTTGCTGATGCGTATCACATCTTCTCTGCCAAACGCGATAATTGTATCAAGCCTATGCTTATACCGGATTCTGCGTCTGTGGCCGCATAAGATATATAATAATGATTCAATAAGATATATAGATATAGCTATGGAAAATTTAGCGGATTCTTTGCTGATAGATAAAAGCAAAACAATTGAAGGATGGGGAGTTGATGCCGATCCGAATAACAACCCAACCTATCCGATGAAGCACTATACCGGTGCCGATCATCAGCGCCTCGCATATGAACGCAGCCAACAACAAATGCCGCGTGAAGAAGTGCTTCACTCCAATGAGCGTCCGGGAATTACACGTGTCTTCGGAACATCTTCGCCTCCTTCCGGGCTAAGCGGACAACTTCGCCGGTTTGCCTTTCGATTCAGTGAAGGAAGTTCAGCACACTGGCTCACGCTGCTGGCGGCCGATAGGGTAAACGTTGTAGAAGGTATTGTTGATGATTTGAGACACGGGCATATACCGAACATAATCAAGGAGCGGGGCTGGACTGCTGAATGGAAGTATAACCGTAAAGGTGTTATTCAGAAAGTTGCAGTTGGCGCTGTTGTTACTACGGCCGTGGTAACATTTCTGATTCTGCGCAACCGGAAGAAAAAATCTCAGGTGTTGTAAATATAGTATATTTTAATATGGATAATTAAAAAGGGTATATCATTTTGATATACCCTTATTTTTTATAGTGCGTTCATTGTTAATCGCCTGGTGAGCTTTGCCTGCCACCGCCACTTTTCTTCTCCGATACATCGGTTTCCCGGCCCCGGTTATTTGGGCGGTTTGCCTGTTGTGGATCTATTTTATCCGTGCCTTGCTCGGATTTGATCTTCTCATTCTTCGCTTCGTCCATAGCACGCTGGTGGTTGATGAAAGCAGTGCCTGTGCCATCATCGCCTTGTTTTGCATTTGTCTTTGCCATACTTGTAAAATTTGATTTTTAAACTTGTCGATCGCCTCTGCCGGTTTCTGAAGAATGCTCGTGACCTATATTTCCTTGCCGACTGCCACCTTTGCTTACAGGGTGACCCGATATAGACTGACCTGCATTTACTTTCTTCTCACCGGATTCCACCGGCTTCAGGTGTGTATCCTGATTCCCGGTATTCTTCTTTGGCTTACTCATGATAAATACATTTGAATGTATTCATAAAAAAATGGTGCCGCAGTATATAGATTAACAGAAGGAGAAGTGTTTCCAAAAAGTCACGTCTTATAAATGGCGGTGTAGAAATTTACTTT
>CAMLLI010000234.1 GCA_946480685.1 uncultured Flammeovirgaceae bacterium
TATATATAGCACTACTTTGGATGAGGCAGGATACAGGTATAATACTATACCCAGTGGAAACGCTACGACTATTGCAGCCAGCAACGCCATGAAGGTAAGCTGTATGTGAATCCACGTCTTTTCAAGAATAGAAGCTATACCGGTATCGGAGGTTTTTTCCTTGTCACCAATAAGTCCTTTGGCTACAAGAAACTCATTTGCTATTTCGCGGTGACTGCGTTGCTCAAATAATGCCTGCGAATTCATCCGCTGCATTTCATCTTCGGTAATTGTACCGGTGAGTTTCTGCAATAACGTTTTTGCTTTTGCCGGAAGCGATGCTGCATAAAAAGAAACCGCCTGGTATTCCGGAAAAAATGCCTTGTCATCTTTCAGTACAACCAGTTCATAGCGCTTGATCTCTCCATCAGTCGAGTATGCATCGGTTACATCAATCCTCTTCTCATGTATAGCCTGGTATGCCAGGCCATGTTCGAGACCTGTAGGCTGCTGTCTCAAACCATAGTGCCTGGCAAGATTGTCCCATCCGTCTTCGCGTTTCAGAAATTCAAAGCTCATGCCGATCCGCAGTTCCGGATGTTGTGCGAGATCAGATATAGTCTTTATCGATGCTCTGTCAGCAAGTTCCTGGGGCACAACCAATGCATACGTGTTGTTGAAACCGTAGGGTGCAGATATTTCAAGTTGCCAGTTGTCTCTCAGCAGTGATGCTAAATCGGCTGTGCCTGCACTCCGATTCTGCTTGAGTATTTCAGCAGCAATGGTGCCGGTATACTCCGGGTATATATCAATAGCACCGGTGCGCAACGCTTCAAAGCTTACTACAGTGCCGCCGAGGTTAAATTTACGCTCCACCGTAAAGCCACCGTCTTCCAGGATCAGTGCGATCATTTCACTGAGTATATATCCTTCATTAAAATGCTTTGCCCCTACCCGGATCGGCTTTTGCGCCTGCACCACCGCGAAGCTGCACATCATCAGGAGTATGATATATACTATACTTCTCATTTGCCGTTTCGATAGGATTCACGTATAGATTGTATGATCGATTCATCACCGGTCATTCGGGTGGTTCCGTTTTGCAACCACACTACGTTGTCAGCAAGAAGTTCTGCTTCTTCCAGGTCGTGCGATACAAGTATAATGGTGCGTGGCTCGTGTTTCTGAATGGTAAGAAGATGATCGTAGATGGTATGCTTTGTCTCGTAATCCAGTGCTGCAAACGGTTCGTCCATCAGTAACACCGGAGGCTCCAGCAACATCGCACGGCATAGTCCTGCACGCTGCTGTTCACCACCGGAAAGCTGATACGGATATTTATCCAGATGCAGCAGCGGTAATTTTACCATGTCCATCAGGTGTTCAACACGTTTGCGGATTACATCGGTTGCCCTATGCGCAACTTTTCCAAGCAAGGCTATATTTTCATAGATGGTGAGATGCGGAAACAGACCAACCTGCTGCACCACATATCCCATTTGCAGACGCATGGTATGAATAGCGTTGTACGCGATCGGCTCTCCGAATACCTTTACCTGTCCTTTGACTGGCTGCACCATACCATTGATAACTTGTAACAATGTTGACTTGCCGCTGCCGCTCTTACCCAGAATCACGGTGACACGGTTTGCTTCAAAAGCAAGCGACACCTCGGCCAGAACCGGTTCACCGGAATAGTGATGTGTGATCTGCAGTAACTCAACCGGAAATGGAGATGTCAAGTGAATAAGTTTTTACGAAATATACAGCGGGAAATATAAAGCGCAAACTGTTGGAATAGCTGCGAGATGTTAGCTGTGAGCTGCGAGAGGGTTGCTGGCTTCTGGAAAATACAGGTATATGATTTACGGCTGTATGGATTATTGGTGGTTGTATACTACATTTACTGCGCAACTGGCTTCCACCTTTATTGTCGGTTGCATGGCTTGCTTCTGAAGGTATGTTCAGAAAACAAAAGCCACAAACGATGTAAAAATTGTATCGCCACCACTCTGCAATTTTTACCGGCTTCTGTAATCATTCTAATACTATATTGCTGTTATGAAACTAGCACACACGCTTCTTGTACTTTGTATGGCGGTTCATGCTATACAGGCACAAACGAAATCACCTGTTGCCAGGCAGATTGAGACCTATACGGACAAACAATATCCTTCACTGGAGAAATTATACCGGCAGTTACATCAAAACCCGGAGTTGTCGCTGCACGAAGAGAAGACATCGCAGATCATGGCGACAGAATTACGCTCGCTTGGGTTTAACGTTCTCGAAAAAGTTGGCGGCTTTGGTGTCGTGGGTATATATACCAACGGAAACGGTCCTACGGTGTTGATTCGAACCGATATGGATGCTTTGCCGCTCGAAGAAAAAACAGGCTTGCCCTATGCAAGTAAAGCAAAAGGTATAAATGCAGCAGGTGCTGAAGTTTCCGTTATGCACGCGTGTGGTCATGATATACACATGACTGTATTTATAGGTACAGCACGTGCATTGGTGGAAACCAAAAAGCACTGGAATGGAACGCTCGTGATGATCGCGCAGCCTTCAGAAGAAAATGGATTTGGTGCAGACCTCATGTTCAAGGCTGGACTATATGACAAGATACCTACTCCGGATTATGCTATATCGTTACACAACCATGCCGGTCTTGAAGCCGGTAAAGTTGGTTATCATGCAGGGCCGTTCATGGCGAGTGTTGATATGATGAACATTACCGTGCATGGCAAAGGCGGACACGGTGCCGCACCTCATACAACGATTGACCCGGTTGTGTTGAGTGCCGAAATGATTATGGCGTTTCAGACCATTGTGAGTCGTGAGATCAATCCGCTGGAGCCTGCGGTAATAACGGTGGGTTCTATTCATGGCGGCACGGTACATAACATTATACCCGATGATGTGAAGATGCAACTCACACTTCGCTCCTACTCTCCGCAGGTGCGTGAACAAATCATTGCTTCGATACATCGCATGAGTAAACAACTCGCGTTGCTCGCAGGTTTACCTCCGGATAAAATGCCGGAGATTACCATTAATGAACCGCAGACACCTGCTACACTTAACGATGCTGTCTTAAACGACAGGCTGGTGCGTGTGTTCGAAAAAAATTTCGGTAAAGACAATGTAGTGGAGATGCCACCGGCTATGGTGGGTGAAGATTTCAGTCGGTTTGGTTTGCAGGAGAAGAAGGTGCCGATCTGTATGTTCTGGCTTGGTACAGTAGCCCCTGCGTTGGTAAAGGAATCGAAGGAGAAAGGAACTGTATTGCCATCGCTGCACTCTTCAGCTTTTGCTCCATTAGCCGAGCCAACGATCAAGACCGGTGTTGCTGCTATGAGCGCTGCGGCGCTGGAACTGTTTGGCGGACGCTAAATCCAATGGCACGGAGAACACAGAGAAGGTACTGAGGAACACAAAGGAAAAACTTCAGCGCTATATGAAGCTATAGCGCTGAAATTAAAATGTAACAACGAGGTGCCAGTGTTACTTTAATCAAAAGTATACTTTACGGTATTGCCATTGGTGGTGATGGTATATTCGTTGTCGCAGGAGCCGTCTCCGTAATCGATGATGGATGTTTTATCTCCTGTCTTTTCTTCGATCGTGCCGCTTACGGGTTCCAGTGTTTTGCTGTTGCGGCAACTATAGATGTATACGATCTTCTTCGTCACATTTGCCGTAAATGATTCTCCCTGGCGGTTTACTCCGCTCCACGTCCCAGTCATCTTCGTTGAATCGTCTTCTTCCGTATAGGTATAGTTACCTTTCCAGCTTAACGTTGTTCCATCCGCATAGGTAATTTTAACATTCTTCGCTTCTACTGCTGAAGACGCATCCGTTGATTGGGACGTGGAGACTATATTACCATCTACCTGTGCACTGTCAAGATAGTATCCGGTTAAGGTAATGTTCTCCGTAGTGTTAAATACCATGCTACTCCATTGTCCGGTTAACTTGAATGCATCTACAATCTTTCCCTTCCGAACGTTGGAATCCGAACACGATGATCCGTCACCGTAATCAATGGTGATCGTACCTTCATTATCGAACGAATTGTTATCATATTTATTTACTGTAAAGTTAAAGTCAATCGCGGGATCACATGTATTCGTACGCTGTGTTCTTCCGTTCGCTGATCTTCCTCCGCTTGTTGTACTATTGGAACTCATAGCCCCTGACGTTACACTAATCACTTCCTGTGTTGTAGATGTTACGGCTACATTGTTCCTGGAATCAACCAAAGTTTGATCCGATGTCTTTGTCACGTTGGTGCTGTCATCATCACACGCAAGTACCAACACTGAAAACGCGATTACCCCTCCGACCTGGCGGATCAGGCTCATTACTGATTTGTTCATAATAATATAAAGTTTAAAGGTGTTTATTGGAAATTGTAGAGGATATCCAATCGCATGACCTAGGGGCGGAGTCATGTTTTATTCTTCGGGTGTGTGAGTGTCATCTATACCTATATGCTGATTATATACCACCAAGTGTGTTACAGCTGGTATACATTCAAGACCTGTTTCGGGGTTTACTACTATAGTATCGCACCCGATCGTATACTACATATCCTATATATAGTTCATTTGTCTTATAATTTACGGTTGCAATATAATACGGTTTACACATACTACTGTTGCATTATGCAACTATTTATCTAAAAAAATTACCCTTTAACGGCTTCCTGAATTTTCTTCAACTGCGCTTCAAATGTTTTCAGCTCTGCAGCGGTAAAACCCTTAATAAGCTTATCATTTACTTTCTTTTCAATAGCATCAAATTTCTTTACGAGCTCCTGCCCTGCTTTGGTGAGTATAATGGTATTCTTCCTTCTGTCTGCAGGATCAGGAACGCGCACAACGAGTTTCTTTTTCTCCAGGCCGTCAATCGTTCGCAATACAGTTGACTTATGTCTTTTCATAACATCCGCGAGGTCTTGCTGAATCACTTCATCTTTCAGTGTCAATACTTTCATCAAGGCTACCTTGTCGAAACTGATATCAAAGCCTTCGTTCTGAAGCGACTGTTCTAATTTATTGCGTACTGCTAACATAGTCTTCAGGAGGATCTGTCCGAATAGTAGAGATTCTTTGCTCATGTCTTTGCTTTGGGAGTGTAAAGATAGATTCAGAGGGTTGATATGTGCAAATAGAAATCCAATGCCATGGAGCACACAGAGACGACCGAGAGGTACACCAGGTTTATTTGCCGGTATATATATAGCCTATTTGATCGAGAAGCTTTCGTAGTGTTGTACGGTGGGTTCGAACTCGAGCAGGAAGTTTTCGTCTTCAGGATAGTAACGGGCCTTTTCAATATCTTCACCGGCGAAGGCTTTGATGCTTTCGAGGTTGTCCCATACAGATATAGTCCAGAAGTCGGTTACGTCACCTTCTGTCTTGCGCCATATTTTTACTTCGCGGTTTCCGGGTGTGGCGATATAATCTTTCACTCCGGTTTCGTGGAGAAATTGCAGGTAGCGATCTGCATCGGTGCTTCGGGTTCGGCCGTGCCATATTCGGGTGATCATGGGTGTTCGTTATTCGTTAATCGTTATCCGTTAATAGTTACAGGTTAATCGTGAATCGGAAATCGTGATATAGGGTAAAGGCTGGAAAAGTAACACTGCCAATACCTCAAAGAAGACTCTCAATATAAAGGAAATCTCCGTGAAAGTATACAAGAAAAATCGCATTACTATTTCTAAACCTTAAAAGTTCCCTTCTGATTTTTTGTAGGCATTTGTCATTTTAAATATTCTGTCGTTTATATACCAACGACTGCTATAGAATGAAAAAATCAACGAAGATAATAGGGAATATAGGTAATAATGTTCCTATATTGGTATGTTGTGTGCCATTGGTAAATGAGTTTACATGTGACTAATAACAATAACTATGGGAATGATTGGAAACCTCTTTCGAGTGACAACGAAAGACTTGCAAGAAATTTTAAAGGACTCATCTCTTCTGGAGGCTAAAGTCTATTCCGAGGACAGTGACAATGCAAATGACCTATTGGACTTGGATAAATCCTGGGAAGGTATCTTCTACTTGTTGACAGGACACGGGATTGCTGAAATTGAAGCTGCAAAACCACCCTTATCCTGGACTCTATTCAGCGGACAAATCATTGACGAGGAACAAGACATGGGATATGGACCAGCCCACTACATAAGTTCAGATCAGGTTCAACAGTTAAATAAGGAACTTGACAAAGTAACAATAGATGAACTGAGACAGAAGTATAACGGAAAACAAATGGACGAAGCTGGAATCTATCCCCAAGTGTGGGCCGAGGCCGAATCTCTAGATTATATTATTGACTACTTCGGACAATTGAAAGAGTTCTATAAGACAGCGGAGAAAGAGAATAAAGCCGTCATTACCTTTATAAATTAAGTAAACAAACTACACACAACAAAAGGTATAATCCATGGCGCTGATAAGGAGGACATTTTTTTATTTTTGCTCAGCGCCACGGCTTATACATAAACGTTAGCACACATATTCTCTGGACAATGAATTCAATATTTGACTTAACACAAATTGGTTTAGAGAACCTGACAACTAGGGAATATTTCAAGAATATAGAGTCAGTTATTGAGAAGCAAATGGATGTTGAAAGGATGACAAAGTTGTTTTCCTCAGGACGCTTTTCAGAAACCAAGCCAGATTTGACAAGAAGACAATTAATTCCGTTTGACAAAAGATTCACACAAATTGAGCTAGTATACAAGGCACCTCATCGAATTGAAGCAATAGTGTGGGACTTCTGTGTATCCTTGTCTCAACTAACTGACTTGTTTGGGAAACCCATAA
>CAMLLI010000235.1 GCA_946480685.1 uncultured Flammeovirgaceae bacterium
CAAGAAGCGCGATGGAACAGATATAGCCTTCAGTGATATACGTGTGCTGTCAATTGGTACCGGAAGTTACTGTGGTACCATCACCGAAAAGGAAGCTGTGCGCTGGGGCGAGCTACAATGGATACAGGAGATTACGGATATTATGATGCGCGGTGTTAACCAGACCACAGACTATGAAAGCCGTGAGATGCTCGGCACCGGAAACTATATGCGCCTGAACATTAATATAGCGAAGGAAGAATATTCTGATATGACGGACGCGCGCGAATCAACCCGCCACTATCTCGAAGAACAGGTTCAAAAGCAAATCTTTGATACCGATCAGAAGCTGGCACTGCAAAAATTTCTCGACAGTATAGTGCATAAGGAGCCGCAGCGTGCGCCGGAACTTGTGGTGACTTGAGGGATGGGAAGACTGGAAGATTTTAAAATTGGAAGATTAAAAGATTTATAGATTTTTAAGATTGGAGGGTTGGGATATAGGAATGGCTCCACGCTCATGTCGCTCTCACATACTTCTGGCAACTGGCAGCTGGTAGCTAGCAGCTATTTTACTACATTGCTGCTCAATGTATGCTAACTATATGAAAAAACTCTGGATCTACATTCTCGCTGTGCAAGTACTTATAGCATGTTCAGCGCCTCCGAAAGAGGAAACCCAATCTACTGAGAAACAAGCTTCGCTTGATAGTCTGTTGCAACAGTATCATGAAGAGCGATTGAAGCTTTTCCCGATCGATGCTACCATGATGGGTGACAACCGGTATAACGACCAGCTCCCCAACAACATCACACAAGAATATCGCACACAGTTAAAAGAGTTCTATACGCGTTACAGCGATGCGCTGAAATCTGCCGATCGCGGCAAACTTTCAGAAGAGGACCAGATGAGCTACGACATTCTGAAATGGGAATGTGATATAGCGTTGGAAGGTCTGCAGTTTAAAGATTACCTCACACCAGTCAATCAGTTCTGGTCTGCTCACTTGTTGATAGGACAGCTCGCCAGTGGCAGCAGTCTGCAACCGTTCAAAAGTGTAAAGGATTATGAAGACTGGCTGAAGCGTCTGGACTCCTATGTAGCGTGGGCAGATACTGCTATTGTAAACATGAAGAAAGGTATAGCACAAGGTTATGTTATTCCGAAAGTACTGGCGAAGAAAGTTGTTCCTCAACTGGCTGACCTGGATCACGGCCCGGTAAAGGATCATCTTTTCTACAATCCGATCAAATTATTTCCGAATGAGTTTTCGGCAGAAGACAAAGCTCGATTGACAAAAGCTTATGAAGATGCGATTCAAAATAAAATTATACCGGCTCACAAGAGACTGAATGATTTCATCAAGAAAGAATATATACCGGCCTGTCGCGAAACGTCAGGTATAGCTGCATTACCGGCTGGCAAAGAATACTATAACTACCTGATCAAGCTATATACAACCACCGATAAATCGGCTGACGAAATTTTTGCTTTAGGTAAAAGTGAAGTAGATCGCATTACCAAAGAGATGGAAGCGGTGAAAGAGCAGGTTGGTTTCAAAGGCGACCTGAAAGCATTCTTCGTTCATCTGCGTGACAAGAAAGAACTGATGCCGTTTACCAAACCGGAAGAAGTAATCGCACACTTCAATGCTATACACGAACGCATGAAGCCGAACCTCGCCAAGCTGTTTGACAAAACTCCGAAGACACCATTCGAAGTAAAGCGTACCGAAGCGTTCCGCGAAGCATCGGCCAGTGCAGAGTATAATCCGGGTTCACAGGATGGTACTCGTCCGGGAGTATTCTATGTTCCTATACCGGATGCAAAGAAGTATAACACGCTGTCGGATGAAGACCTGTTTTTGCATGAAGCTATACCGGGCCACCATTACCAGATATCACTGCAACAGGAAAATATAGCATTGCCTGCTTTCCGCAGAATACTGGGCTATAGCTCCTATGCGGAAGGATGGGCGCTTTATACCGAATCACTTGGTAAAGAATTAGGACTCTATACCGATCCGTATCAATACTTTGGTATGCTCAGTGCCGAGATGCACCGCGCGATACGCCTGGTGGTCGATGCCGGTATGCACACACAGGGCTGGACACGCGAACAGGCAATTCAATATTCACTTGACCACGAAGCTGAAACGGAAGAAGGCATCATATCCGAGATAGAACGTTACATGGCTATACCCGGCCAGGCACTGTCTTACAAAATAGGACAATTGAAAATCCGCGAGCTGCGCACCAAAGCTGAAAAAGAACTGGGCGACAAATTCAGCGTGTCTCAATTCCACAACCAGGTACTGGATTCCGGATGTATACCGTTGAAAGTTCTGGAAGACAAAGTAAACCGCTGGATCGAATCGGTGAAGAAGCCTTCTTGATGGTCGCTGGCTACTGGCCTCTGGCTGCTGGAGGATTTCGTTTATACGAAGATTAGCGCATGGATATAGTATAGCTTCGAGCCGTGAGCTTTGAGCTGCGGGGAATGCAAAAGGAGCTGAGGCTGCTGGTTACAGACGAAAGTTTGTAACCGGTGGCCAGCGAGTAGCTATATACTGAATCCACTGCGACAGTAAACTTCCGCCCTCAGAACAATCAGCCTGTAACCAGTAGCCTGCAGCCAGAGGCCACCTAGTGGCTATATTTTAAAGCGCGAAGTAAGTACGCTCTCGTGGTAACTTACGGGAAGACGGATGATGAAGCGTGAACCTTCATTTACGCTGGCTTCGAGTGTTATGGAGCCGTTTAGTTTCTCTACGGCTTTGCGGACTATATAAAGTCCAAGGCCGTTGCCCTTGCTGCGGTCGCTGGCGCGGAAATACATTTCAAAAACACGTTCGTGATATTCTTTTAGTATACCCTGGCCGTTGTCTTCCAAGATCATGACACATTCATCATTTTGCTGGTGAACCTGAAGTCGTATAAAAGGATTTACCGGTGTGCTGAAGTTGATAGCATTCTCTACCATGTTCTCCAATATGATGCGAACCATCGCCGGGTATGATATGAACGGCTCGTGCAGCGATACTTCACAAAATGTTTTGATGCCTTTGGCTAATATTTCTTCACGAAAATCATCGCAGATATTCAGGTATATCTCCTCGATAAATACTTCTTTATATACCAGTTGCTGTGCGCCTACATCACTGATGGATTGCAGTTTGATCAGCATCTTGTCAAGGCTGCGTGCCGTTTCGCGTACCTTGTCAAACAGTTCGAGTGCATTGTGATCTTTTACCGTTACACTGGCAACTTCTGCAAGTCCCATGAACGTTGTAAGCGGTCGCCTGAAGTCATGCGAAGAACGATAGAAGAACGTATCGAGTTCTTTGTACGCTTCGTTCAATTGGGCCGTGCGCTTACTTACCATGTCAGCGAGATCGCGGTTTATCTCCACGATCATCTCGTTCGTCTCGCGAAGTTCTTCGGATTGTGCCTGTATCTCTTCGGTCTTTTCAATCAACTCTTCATTCAGTCGTACCAGTCGCTGGTTTGCTTCCGTAAGTTCTTCCGACTGCGCCTGTATCTCTTCCTTCTGTTCGAGTATAGATATATTTGCTTTGCGCATCTTTCGGTTATAGCGGTATATATTTATAGCGAGTATAGAGATCAGTATCGTACCGGCTATGCCGAACAGGATTACTGTATTCTGCAGGTTGATCTGCGACTGCTGAATATCGATCCGGTTCTTCTGTAGTTCACGTTGCTGGTTCAGCATCACAATTGCTTCATCTTTCTTTTCCACCTGGTATAGTGCTTCCAGTTCAGCAAGCTTGCCCGCGTTGCTTTCACTATAGAGGCTATCGTTTAATTGTGAATATTGCTGGTGGTATAACAGTGCGTTTTTCAGATCGCCTTTTGCTTCCAGGTACTTCGACCAGTATAGCTTGTTATACATCAACAGCGTTTCAGACTGCATCTCCTCCCCTATATTCCGGGCTTTCTCAAGGTAATGTTTTGCATCCGCCAGTCGGCCAACCCGTGTATATAAATTACCAATTGAATTATAGGATATCCCCAGACCGTACCGGTTCCCGATCTGTTCGTCCATTGCCAGTGCCTCCTCCTGGTAGCGCATGGCATTGGAAAAATCCTGCTGCGCTTCGCTGATCAATCCCAGGTTGAACAAACTCGCGGATATACCTTTCTTGTGATCAATACGTTTCCGGATGGCGAGTGATTTCAGCATATAGTCCTGCGCCAGACTATATTTCTTCTCCAGCAGGTAAATCAGTCCTAATACATTGTAGCAGTTGGAGATCCCGTGCTCATCCTCTATCAACTCGCGGGTGGCAAGCGATTTCTTTATATAGTCGAGGGCAAGTGTAAAGTTCAACTGGTTCTTATAGATCCAGGCCACGCTGCTCTGTATACGGGCGACTTCATGCTTATCGTCCAGCTTCTCCGCTATTTTAAGTGCTTCCAGAAAATACTTTAGTCCCAGATCATTCTGGCCGCGCTCTTCATATACAGAACCAATATTATAGTAGAGATTAAGCGTAAGCGTAGGAATATTTTTCGTAGCCAGCATTTTCAACGCCTTGAAATACAGTGCGAGTGCCTCGGTATAGTCACCGTTATCAGCATGTACTTCGCCGGTTATAGTAAGACATTGAAACTGGAGAAAATCGTCATTCAACACATTAGCCGTTTTGCAAGCCTGCGCTATATATACATCTGCTTGCGCATAGTCCGTTTTATTGCGATAGAGTCTCGCCAGCAAAAGCTCTGTATCCGCAACACCGCGTCTGCTGTTCTTTCTCTTATATAATTCCAGTGCTTTGATAAGACTCTCTTCCGCCTCTTTATTTTTCCATTGTACCATATAGAGACGTGCCATACTTTTATAGGTATAGGCGCGATAGGTTTCCGATTTTATTTTATCCTGCACGGCTAACCCTTTTGCATAGAACAGATCCGCCGAATCATATTGTCCTCTGACACGGTATAAATTGCCGGCCATTACAAAGGCGTACGCCTGCAAGTCATCCGGTGAATCATACAGTGCCGAAGCTTCGTGATAGTATTTTAGTGCTGTAGCATTTTGACCAATATCATGGTGATAAAACCCTTGAAGAATAAGTGCATAGCGCATGCCTTTTTTATAGCTGAGGCGCTTGGCCTTTGCATAGGCTTGCTGGGCGTAAGAATATCCCAGCTCAATATCATAGTTATAGCTTGCAGAACTCAGCTCGCACAAGAGATCGACCCGGGCGGCATTGTTGTCGGTAGCATTCAAAACTTTTACAAGGCTATCGACCAGTACTTGCTGTGCCCATGCCCCTACCGTTGTAAAAAGAAAGCATACCAAGACTAGTAAAAGTCTTCTCATGGTGTAGATTAAAGCGCTCTAAATCCCGGAATTTAAAGAATAGCTTTCAAAAAAGTATTTATTTCGAATAATTCATATTCAAATAGTAACTTTCTAAGGTTATACGGTAAAAATGTTCAAGTCTATCAGCCTCCTGACCAGAAAGTCTGAGCTCACCCGCGAGAAACAAAAGGACTATCGCAATGTAGTGGTGATTCAGATCGTCATCATTATCCTCGGTCTTACACTCTCTCAATTTCTGCTGGAAGGTACGCAGACCAGTGCCGCCAAACTTGTTACCACCATCTTCTCTTCGTTCGGAGCCATCTATGCATTTTTACTTTGGGACATGCTCCGAAACTTTACGCGAAGCGTGGTGCTGGTGCGCACATACTTAATTATACTCGTAGGCATTGTATGCACCGGTGTGCTGGTTGAGTTTCCATACTATACCATACTCGAGGTGCCTGACCGCCAGATATACCTGATGATCATTCACGGCCTGCTCTTCCCCATCGAAGTTACGGTGATAGCCTTTGCTATACGCGATATATTTTCGAGTGAGTTTCTGACACCCGATAAACTCTGGGGCTCTGCCTGTATTTACCTGATGATCGGTATATCCTTCGGAAGTCTCTATGATCTTATCTGCATTATAAACCCGGGAAGCATGGGGCCCGACCTGGCTTTAGGACTACCCAATTACTCAGAGTGTGTCCGGTATAGTATGTGCATCCTGGGCGGCCTCGATCCCGCGCAACCGGATACCACCCGGCTCATCCGCAACATCAGTGTGATTGAAGCTGTGTGGAGTAATTTATTTGTCGTACTGATTATTGGCAAACTGATGGGCTTGCCTAAACCACCTAAAGCAAATGAGACAGCAGAATCATAGATAACAATACCGGATATAGCAGGATACTTCAGGGCTTTCAACTAAAATATATCTTCCCGTTATCCGATATATAGTGTATTATATAGAAGTGCAAAAAATTTAAATTAATCATATATGAACAACCGCAGACTCTTACCTTTTATTATACTGGGCGTGATCGCGCTTTTTATACTAGCCGGTCTTTCTTCCAGTATCTTCTACAAGATCGGCCCTTCCGAACGTGCCGTTATATTCTATCCGTTCGGCAAAGGACTTGATAAAGAAAACATTGCAGAGCCGGGCACGCACATGAAAGCCCCCTGGAATGATGTGATTGTATACGAAGTAGCCGAGATCACCTCCGAAGAAAACATGGACATTAACGACAAGAACGGGTTGCCTATTCACGTAGAAGTATCGGTTCGTCACTTCCCGATGCATGCCAAGATTGGCGACATTCACGAGAAGTTCACCAAAGACTATATTAACCGCCTGGTAATTCCGGAGGTTCGCTCCGTGTCACGCCAGGTAATGGCTAAGTATACCGCTGAAGAAATTTACTCTACCAAGCGCGCTGAAGTTGAAACGTCTATTAAAAGTGAAACCGAAAAGATATTGAACGCTAACTACGTAAATGC
>CAMLLI010000236.1 GCA_946480685.1 uncultured Flammeovirgaceae bacterium
ATGACGCTGACTTCAACGTAGCGAAACTTGTTAGTGAAATCGGTATGAGTCGACCGGTACTATTTCGTAAAGTAAAAATACTTACCGGGATGTCGGTGATTGATTTAATTCGGTCAACCCGTCTCAAGAAAGCCGAGATGCTTTTGAGACAAAAGAAAATGTCGATATCAGAAGTTGCTTTTACCGTGGGGTTCAATGATCCCAAGTATTTCAGCAAGTCGTTCCACGCGCAGTTTGGAACCACACCTTCGAAGTATATGGAGTCCATACAGGAATAGCATGGTATAGATGGTTCGTGATCTATAGGGAAATCCGTCTGCAATACTGTATGGCATCCGGTACATCTATATCCAGGTGTGTCTTGCCGATCAGCGTATCCCCTTTCCACAGAAATCGAAACTCCGTCTGGTGTGCATGTTGTTTATCTTTCAGAAAAAAGACATCAATGATCTCTTCCACATTCAGGTTGTAAATGGGTATATCCTGTTTCACTTGTTCCGGTGTCTCATTCACAACAGTGTGGTTGAATGTCTTCAACGTATCCACATTAATTATTTTTCTTCGTTCTTCAACATAATCACACTTGCCGATCATGACATGCTTCAACGGATATTGTTCATGAATCTTCTGTGCAATGACGCGGGCAAATGAAACCGGGTCGGTAATCTCGAATACGCCATATTGTTCTTCATCACCCTCGCCCTGCTGAAAGCTATTTAATATATCATTCGACAAGGTCAGCGATGTACTCAGATTCAGTACACCTTGCGAGAAATCTGTATATACCATGGCATTTCCATTCTTGCCCTGTGCGAGTATCGCTTTGCCTTCATTGCTATCATGGATCTCCGGGTTTGTGCAGGCAGACGAACTGTATGCCTCGGCACGGTATACTTTCAGGCTGTTTAACCGCATGTGTCCATTCTCAAAAAACGAATCAATGAATGGTTGCCGGGTATAACGGTATAATTTGAGTTTCTCCGGTTCGCCTGGTACACAATAGTAAATTACCTCTGGCAGTGTCTTCATATTTTCTTGCTGAACTAGGTTATATAGTCAACAACGTTTTGAAACGTACGCTTCAGTAGCTTCTATATTTTCTTCATAAAATCTTATTCCCTGAACGATATGGATCGAAGTTCCGGTGTTTTGGGCAGGCTCGTGACCAAATGTGATGTCCACATCTATAGCACTCTTCTCACAACGGCTGGAATTATTTTTAACGTTCATTGCCTGCAGGTAATGCACTGTGACTATCAATTAAACACATTCAATCATGAGACAACATGCAACAATCTTCTGTAAACTATATACCCTGGTATTGGCAACGGTTCTCCTGTATAGCTGTGATAATCGGAAAAGTCCATCGCCTGTCGATGCACCGGGCGAGAAGAAAAGTGGAGAAACCCAGGCACTGGAAACAGGCGCTGATTTGTTGCAACGTAAAACTCCGTTGAACCGGATCAATGTATACCTCGATGGGTTTCATTTCTACAACGGCAATATGAAGGCCCAAATGGAAGCGCACCATTATGTATCGCAGTTGAATGAGGATCTTCACCAGGCTATTATATACGATGGCAATGGTGAGGATGCCAAGATTATGGGCATTGAATATATTATTTCAGAAAGGCTGTTTAACACGCTGCCGGAAGAAGAGAAAAAATTATGGCACAGTCACCATCACGAAGTCTCATCGGGATTGCTCGTTGCTCCCGGTATACCGGATGCAGCAGAGCATGAGCTGATGGAAAAACTGATTTCGACATATGGAAAAACAATTCACACCTGGCACACAGACCAGGAAAGAAATTTACCTATCGGTACACCACAACTCATGATGGTCTATACGAAAGACGGACAGGTAAATCCTGAGCTTGTTAAAAAACGTGATGATCAATTAAAAATATCCACAGCAGAAAAACGTAAAAACAGAAGTGATATACCCGTTCCTCCGGTTGCAGCGGGTGCCAACGCCTGGCAGCAGGGCCACATCAGGCAGTTTGCCATTACCAACCAGGCCGACTCCGCCAAGCACATGCATCATTAGTATATATATAGTATACTGATACAAAAAAGAAAGGCTGATCTCATCGATCAGCCTTTTCGCTAATAAGCAGCGAAACACTTAAACAACCATGAAAATAAAACGGGGAGGTACTATTCATTTTCTTCTCCGCCTTCCTCTCCACTTCCTTCTTCAGCAGCTTCATAGTTAATGTGGCTCTCTGCTATTTGCGTAAGTAATACATCGGTATCTTTTTCCTCTGCCAATGTCTGCGCGAGTATATCGGCTACATCATCGAGTCCTATTGTCCTAGCAAGCTGCGTAAGACTTCCGTATGCAGCAATTTCATAGTGTTCTACCTTTTGTGCCGCCATGATAATACCTACATCACGTGTAGCGGTGCCGGACTCTGTTTCACTGATCACTGTTTTTGCTTCCGTGGTTAATCTTTCCATCGCATCGCATTTTTTAGCCTGAGGCTTTTTATCGAGCAGGCTGAATACTTCTTCGAGTCTGGCAACCTGATCTTGTGTTTGAGCGATATGCTCTTCGATAGCGTTCTTCAATTCTTCCGAAGAGGCTGCGCGTTGTAATGACGGCAGTTTCTGCACCAGGTGTTTCTCGGCCCAGTAAATATCTTTTAACTGGTCAGTGAAAAACTCAAGCAGATCCGGTCCGCTGGATGCACGTTTAGCAGGTGCCTGTTTACGAGCAGCCTTCTTCGCTGTCTTCTTCCGTGACGTTTTTTTTGATGCTGTTCTGGCCATAATGGTTTATTTAACTTTTAGGATTTATGAATCTTTAATAATACGCTATCTATAAAACTATGCCTGTGCAGGTTGTCGGTTACATACGCTTTTATCTTTCATGATCGGATGATCGCCATTCATGTCTCATCATTGTTGCTGCTCAAGATACCCTTGCATTTGAGATCGGTGCTGTCTGCCCTATAGACAGAAGCGATGTCGTTACACCATTTTGCGCATTTATTTCTGCACTATATATAGGCTGGACGGGGCGAATCGCGAGAGAAGTTTCGTTTTCAGAAACTGGAATAATTATTACTACTCAATACGTAAACAGAATTGTTATGAAACCAAGAACACAAATATTGGTAACAGTGATCGCCATTGTGGTGGCATTGTTTGTTTGGTGGATGACGATCCAGGAGCGGTCAACACTACTGGGTGATCCGAACAAAAGAACCGACTCCACAAAGGTTAATTACAGTGAAGAAAGTATTCCTTGAATAAATAACACTTACTGCGTACACGATATCCGTATCGCATAACGACAGGAAGGAACATGTGATGATGAATAAATAAAGACTGAATAATAGTTGACACTTAAAACACGAACACTTCTATGAATAAGAAAATGTTATTAACACTGATGTACATGGCATTGGTCCTGTTCTATTTTGTTTTGATAAAGATGTAATGCAGTCTCAACAGGACACATCCACACCTTGTTGCCCGCATGGCGAGGTATACTTTTTTCTTCTTTATAATGTTAACATGACATTATGAAAAAAGACGAAGTGCAAGCGTGGGACTGGCAACGAATTCTTCTCGGGCAAACTCCGGTGGAATTCCTGCTCGAAGTTTTTATCCGGACATTATTCGTATACCTGCTGTTGCTGTTTATACTACGGTTGCTGGGTAAACGCATGGACGGACAACTCACACTTACCGAGATGGCTGTAATGATTACGTTCGGTGCGATTGTTTCCGTTCCCATGCAACTGCCGGACAAAGGTGTGCTCAGTGGGGTGATCGCATTATTTTATGTACTTATTTTTCAGCGCGGTCTCAACTGGCTCAATGTTAAAAATAAAACCGTTGAGGACATTACACAGGGAACCGTAAGCACGCTGGTGAAAAACGGTTTGCTTCAACTGGATGAAATGCAGAAAGCCAGCATCTCCAAGCAACATCTGTTTACTGCATTACGCGGAGATAAAATTTATAATCTCGGCAAAGTAAAGCGTGTATATTTGAAGCTTGCGGTATGATGAACGCATACCTGGAGGATGGAGATAAACCGGGATTACCTATACTCCCATCGGATGAATTGGATTTTATTCTGAAGCATACACGTGTTGACAAGTCGAGCGTTGCCTGCCGGAACTGTGGTTTCGTTACATCGGCTGATAAACGTGACACGGCCTGCTCCCGTTGTGGTAAGACCGAGTGGATAGAAGCAATCTTTTAATTTCCAGGTTACAACTATATATTATGAGCCCATTAGATTTTACTCCCTGGGACTGGCAACGAATTCTCCTTGGCGAAGTACCTCCATCGTTTTACCTTGAAATCCTGCTGCGCATGGGCGTGGTATATATCATACTGATGGTTAGTATGCGCATCCTGGGTAAACGAATGGCGGCACAGTTAACGCGAAACGAAACAGCAGCGATGGTATCGCTCGCGGCAGCGATCGGTGTTCCCATCCTGTCCCCGGAGCGTGGCTTGTTACCTCCCATTATCATTGCTGTTATCGTTGTTTTTTTCAGCAAGCTGATAGCAAATATAGCGGCACGTAATCAGAAGGTTGAAACGATCACACAAGGCCGAACCGATACGCTGATCAGAGATGCTGTCATGGACCCGCGGATCATGACAAAAACGCGAATCACACGCGAGCGCATTCTGGCACAACTTCGCAGCAATCGCATTAAGCACCTGGGCGAAGTAAAACGGCTATACCTGGAGGCGAATGGTAACTTCACCGTTGTGCTATCGGACGAACCAAATCCCGGACTGACTACACTCCCGGATGAGGACATAGAATTTATAGCAGAGATGAAACCTTCCGATATATTGGTATGTCACGTCTGCGGTAATGAAAACAAGAGCGGCAGTCGCAGTGAAGTGTGCTCGAATTGTAGTCATACAAAATGGGTTTCAGCTGTTGCCTAGGCAAATTTCAGAAGTATTTTAAATTGATCCTGTATGAAATTCTTCCGGATACTTTTAGGCGTACAATGTATATATACCTTCATAACGGCAGTCTGGTCATTGGTGGATATCGAGAGCTTTATGCTTGTAACGGGCTATAAAACGGACATCTGGCTTGTAAAAACGGTCGGGGCCATTCTCGTCAGCATTTCGTTATGCATGGCCACGCACCTATTTATTCGTACCGATCACTTACCTGTTGTGATACTTGCCATATTCTCATCTATCGGATTTATCTGTATCGATTTTTATTACGCACTAAACGACATCATATCCAACGTATACCTCGCCGATGGTTTCGCACAGATTCTTTTCCTGTTGGGATGGTTCTATCTACTCTTTGCAAGACTCTCTGTTATTCGTAACCAACATCCGTGAAGTGTCCCAATCGTTCAACACTTCCTGTCCATTGCCGATTTGTAGCAACACTTATCTATAGCGGCCTCACGCTTCAGGTGTGTGCAATGACGGCCCAAGGCATATTTTTGCCCTATATATTCTCAACACGCATCGTATATATTAAATCATACTCCCATGAAAGATCCTATCACATCTATGTTTCTGTTACGCTATTCTGTATTTCGATGACATCATGAGAATAAAAAATCTGTGCGATGCACAGATTAAAGACGCCTTTGGGTATATCTTACTTCTTACTTCTTACTTCTTACTTCTTACTTCTTACTTCTTACTTCTTACCTCTTACCTCTTACTTCTAAACTACTTCCCCTCCGGAATAATCGAAATACTTCCATCGCGTTCCAACACTGCGTACTTCACCTGGTCCATTCGTTCGAGGCCGTGTAGTTGTCTGGCTGCTTCCATCACATCGTCTTCATCAACTTTACTTTTCTGCATGCGCTTTTTCAGTGGCTTGCCGCGATCTACTATGATAAGCGGAACACCATCCGCTATATGTTCAAAACCTTTGGACTTATCTTTCAGAATCGAAAACAGAAAATCCGTTGCTATCAACGTGCACACCATAATGAAACAGGCGAGCAATGAATAGTCTTCACCGATCAGCGCATCGGTAGTTGTTTCACTGATGATCAGCAACAATACAAAATCGAATGTTGTAATTTCAGCAAGTGTTCGTTTACCGGATATTCTGAATATAATATATACAAAGAGATATACAGCGAGACCACGTATAACCGGATTCATAATCTTACGGGTATATATATTGATTTATTGAAAATATAGCATCGTTCACCTCCAGGGCACCGGTGAGTGATCCGGTTTGCCGTGGTGTCAGGTAATAGACAATATTTACTTCACCACGCGCGTCAAAAATATAATGTACTTTACCGTGCTCCGTCCGGTTTGCTTTTGGCTCTGGGAGAATTGATCTGATCTCAAAATTTTTCAGATACTCAATTGGGAACGCCACATCCAGTTCTGGTGTGTTGCTTTCAGCTACGTCAATCTTAAGTTCCATCGAGCCTTCGTGCCGGTAAAACCGTTCATACTCGAGCGTGACATTTTTGATGGAAGTAGTTTGTTTGCTCAATATACCGTCACCGAATAAGCCAAGTAATGCCAGCAGGACAAATACCAGCATGATGCTGAACCCTATACGCTGAACAATCCAACCGGTTTTTTGCAGCGGCAGGCGTTCTTCTATTTCCAGACCGGGACTAACAACTTCCTCAACAGAATTTTTTTGTGGCGTCATAGCGCATTCCTTAATCCTGGGAGAAGTCAAAAAAGTATGCCACCGGTATAGATATCCGTTATCCGTTAGTCGTTATCCGTTAACAGGTATTCGTTAACCGGTAAATTTGTTTCAACACGCTAACGAAGAAAATCGATTATAGGTGAGGAGCCTAAGGTTTTTAACATTAG
>CAMLLI010000237.1 GCA_946480685.1 uncultured Flammeovirgaceae bacterium
TAATGAGTATAATGCCGTGCAGGTGCAAGGTGCATTTGCAGAGAAGCAGCTCTTTATCGGAAAAGGGGCAGGAAGTTATCCGACCGGTTCAGCTGTATTATCAGATCTTTCTGCACTGTCATACGACTATGCTTATGAATATAAAAAGCTCCATCAGTCAGACCGCTTCGAATTTTCCAATGAGTTGATTGTGGAAGCATATATAAGCTTCGAAGCAGATGCAAAAATCTCCATCGCAGACTTTGAAGTATTCCAGTCCGGTTACGCTGCTAACGGGAAACAATACATGGTTGGACAAGTTAAACTTTCCAAACTGAAAGCATGGTCGCAAACACCGGGCATCGGTATAATACTGGCACCAGAAAGTAAATTTATTCCCGTTAAAACATCAGCTGCAAAGGAAGCATTGCTTGCATAAGTTTACCTGCTAAAACATTTTAAAAAGATTACAAAAATAGACCGTGTCAAAACGGTCTATTTTGTTTTTAGCTGGTTTTTTGATAACTATGATAGAACCAATTAACCCAAAGATTGAAAAGGCTGACAGCGATATTTTTTCTGCTGATTTTCCTGTTTAACACAGGAGGCTATTACCTTGCTTTTTGGGCTATCAAACAACACGCTAAAGAAAATTTGCTGGAGCGTTTAAATGCTTCGCAGTATAGCAAAGAAGAATCTGTTGTGTTTACCATTCCGTTTTCACTCCCCTACCCGGTATCCGATGGAAGTTACGAACGCGTACACGGTGATTTCGAATATGCGGGTGAATACTATAAACTCGTTAAACAAAAACTGGTAAACGATACGTTATTTATAGTCTGTGTAAAAGACAAAGAAACAAAACATATTGAAGAGACCTTATCGGATTACGCGCGTTCTGCAAACAATTTACCGATAGGAGCAAAACAGGCTTTCAATTTTCTTTCGAAGCTTTTTAAAGATTTCCATAGCGAGACAAAAATTACAATTGCCCCTATAGATTCCGTTGCGCTGAACAATATCGTTACAACAAGTTCATCGCCGGTAGCGCAACCCGATCATTCCATCGATACCCCCCCTCCGGAAGCATTTATGTCATAGAATCCTTTCGCATACATTGCTGCCAGCGATGTATCATCATGTATATATACACGTATATGTGCATGCCTTAATTCTATCGCATAACTACTAAACCGTATCTATGAAATTAAAACTATACTATCTTTCTATAGCGTTATCAGGCATACTGATTACAAACATCGAAGGGTTGGCACAAGGTTGTGTCGCTGTACGCAACATGTCGTCATGCTCCATGATCTTTGATAGTACCACCAGCAAATCATGGCAGTTCTCACTGAACTATCGTTACTTCAAATCTTTTCGTCATTTCACAGGAAGTGAAGAAGACAAAGAACGTGTAGAAGAGAATACAAATGTTATCAACCACGATAACTCGGTAATACTGGGCATTAACTATACCATCAATCGCAGATGGTCTGTATCGGTTGGTGTGCCTGTGGTATATATAGACCGTTCATCGCGTCCGCGCAATGCCAATGGACAGCGTGTGCCTGAACGACACTATACAACATCTAAAGGTCTGGGCGATATCCGCCTGATGGGATATTATGCTATTGTGCCTAACAATCCCACCGGTAGTTTACTGGCCGGTATAGGTGTTAAGCTGCCTACCGGTAATTACAAATATGAAGATGACGCCTATGTAAATGGAACCTATAGCAGACGGCCTGTTGACCAATCGATTCAACCGGGCGATGGCGGGCTGGGAGTTATTGTTGAAGTGGATTTCCTCCGCGAGGTCAGCCGGAATGTATATGTATATGCCAACGGTTCATACCTGTTCAATCCAAAGAACACAAACGGCACAAAGACTAACCGAAGCAACCCGTTTGAAGCAGAGATGTCAGTACCCGATCAATTGTTTGTGCGTGCTGGTGCGCGCTATATGATCAAGCAATTTCAACTGGGTATAGGCGGACGTATGGAAGGTATACCTACACGCGATATTATCGGCAAGACAGACGGTTTCAGAAGACCAGGCTATATTGTATCGCTCGAGCCATCTGCATTGATAAATCTCGGTAAACATGTTGTTGGTGTAAATGTACCGATAGCCCTGTATCGTAACCGTACTAAAAGTGTAGCCGATCAGCGCCTGCAAGATCAGAATGGCGATGGCAACGATGTGCACGGTGATGCTGCCTTTGCTGACTGGCTGCTGTCTGTCACCTATGCATTCCGATTCTCGCAATAATATAGTACATATATATACTCTATCTAAAACGAATTATATAATCCAAACCACATCTATGAAACTAAAATTCTACTATCTGTCCTTAGCACTTATTGGAGTACTGCTCGCCCATACTGATGGCGCAGCACAGGGTTGCGTTGCTGTACGCAATATGTCGTCATGCGCACTGGAGTTTGACAGTACCGCCAGCAGCTCATGGCAATTCTCACTGAACTACCGGTACTTCCGATCTTTCCGACACTTTCGCGGAACTCACGAGGAGAAGAATCGCGTTGAAGGCGGAACAGAAGTAATCAACAACGACAACTCTATATTGATGGGTGTATCCTATACTATCAATAGGCGCTGGAGCGTTAGTGCTACTATACCGTTGATATATATTGATCGCTCATCTCTTTATGAACATAAGGGGAACGGCAGCGGAGAGCGCTACCATACATCCTCACAAGGATTAGGCGATGTTCGTGTTACGGCTTACTATACTGTATTACCGCACAACCCCAAAACACAACTGTTGGTAGGGCTCGGTGTTAAGCTGCCAACCGGCAACTATAATTATAAAGATGAATTCCATAAAGCGGACGGTATACAAACATTACCTGTAGATCAATCTATACAGCCCGGCGATGGCGGTACTGGTATTATTACCGAGTTTGATTTCCTGCAGAAGCTCGGTCATAAATTTGCGATCTACTCCACCGGAGTATATCTGTTCAATCCGCGTAACACAAACGGCACATTGAGAAGTCAAAACCTGACCGATGGTATACCGCTGTCCAATGAAATGTCGGTATGCGATCAATTTCAGGTTCGTCTGGGTGCTCGTTATTCAATAAGCAAATTCCAGGTTGCAGTGGGTGGTCGCTATGAAGGTATACCTTCTGAAGATATATTTGGTGATAGCGATGGCTTCCGCAGACCGGGTCGCATTCTTTCTGTTGAGCCTTCTGTTAACTATGTTACCGGCAAGCACTTCATTGGTGTAAACTTCCCGATAGCACTGGCCAGAAATCGTACGCAAAGTGTTATCGACAAGAAGCGCACAGAACTCAGCGGTAACTTTACACAGGGCGATGCTGCCTTCGCTGACTGGTTGCTGTCAGTCACCTATGCATTCCGGTTCGCGAAGTAAATTATAGCTACACCGCTACGCATAAAAAAAGGAGAGCATTACGGCTCTCCTTTTTCATTTCGATTATATACTATATATCTTAGTTCAAGCCGGGAACGGATTTCTCAACGCGAAGTCCTACTGCCAATATACCTTGCAGGGTATCCGTACGCATATATTGCTCAAACTTAACTTTATATTTACCTGGCTTCTGAAACTGGTAGTTCGTTAACAGTAATAAGCGATGATCATATATATCACCGAGTCCGCTGGTACCAAGTGGCTTCCCCGATTTAGCTTCGAAGAGATAATCGTTGGTGAGACTCTTGTGCACTACATTACCAAGTGAATCCTGCAGGTAATATGTCATGAACAATCTCGACCATGGATACGAAACAGCATTCCGTACGTTTCCATATATAGTATACTTTGCATTGCTATCATCGATAACAAATTCGAATTCCGGTTTATTCGTTACAAGCCAATATCCTTCTTCGAAGTCAGTATACTGTTCATAGATCCGGTTATCTTCACATCCTGTCGCAAGGATGGCGATGATGATTGCTATCCAGAAAAATCTCATGACGGCTGATTACCTGGCTTTGGTTTATTTGGATTTTGATTTTGGTTGCCACCTCGGTTATCGCGGTTCGGTCGGTTCTCGCGCGGTCCCTGGTTCGAGCGATGAGGTCTGTTTTCACGCGGCCCCTGTATATCGCCTTGCCCCTGGTTCGGACGCTGGTGTTGTTGTTTACCTTCACGCTGCCCTTGTCCTTCGCCCTGATTAGAACGCGGCTGTTGTTTATCGCGCGGTCCCTGCAGATCGCCTTGTCCCTGATTTTGTCTTTGTTGTTGCTGACGATTCTCGCGATTGCCTTGATTACCCTGATTACCACGGTTGGGCTGGGCGCCAGAATTCTGGGCTTGCTGATTCTGATTACCTTGTGATCCGCCTTTGCCTTTTTTCTTTTTGTTACGCGACTTGCTCTTGAAGCGCTTGTCCATTTGATCAAGATCGCTATTGAGTGGTCCGGTTGTTACCTTCTCTTCTACTATATCAATCTCGAGTGTAGCCGGACGCTTACCATCACGATTCATTTGAAGAATGTGATTAACGCGCTGTATATTCAACGGATACCAGGTGTTCTCTTCCTTGAAACCAAACCACATGATCTTTCTGAATATATCCGTCTTCTGCAGAATAGCTTCGCCTTTCTCTGTCAGTAATGGCGCTTCTACTTTCGGTATATCTTCCAGTGCTTCCATGTAAGTCTCAAGCTCATAGTTGAGACAACATTTCAATCTTCCGCACTGTCCTGAAAGTTTACTTGGATTGAGTGACAGGTTTTGATAACGTGCTGCACTCGTGGCTACGTTTTTAAATTCACTTAACCAGGTAGCACAACACAGCTCGCGACCGCATACACCTATACCTCCCAAGCGACCAGCTTCCTGTCGTAAACTGATCTGGCGCATTTCTACTCTGATCTTGAATTCGCCCGCGAGCAGTTTAATCAACTCACGAAAGTCAACACGATCATCGGCCGAGTAAAAGAATGTAGCCTTCATGTTATCAGCCTGATACTCGATGTCTGAAAGTTTCATTTCGAGTTTCAGATCACGAATGATCTCACGCGTGCGATAAAGTGTCGGCATCTCGCGTTTCTTCACCTCCTCGAATTTCTCGAGGTCTTTCTGATGCGCGATCCGGTATATCTTTTTAATCTCACCATCATTGGCTACTTTTTTCTTCTGCATCTGCAGACGCACGAGTTCGCCCTGAAGCGATATATAGCCTATATGATGACCGTTTGGTACTTCCACCACAACAGCATCGCCGGTAGTGAGTTGTAATTTATCCGTGTTACGGAAAAATTCTTTCCTGCCGTTTTTGAAACGTACCTCCGCTATATCGAATCGATCCTGCGTTGGCATGTCCATGTTGGACAGCCAATCGAATACATTCATCTTATTACAGCCACCAGTACCACAGGCACCGTTGTTATTACAACCGGCTGTTTTTCCATTTTTATCTTTTACAGATCCGCATGAACATCCCATTTGTCTACACTTTATAGTTCAACAAATCCTGCCCTATATCTTTGCGGAAGTACAAGCCATCCCACTGTATCTGTTCGGCTGTAGCATACGCTTTTTCACGTGCTTCGTCCAGCGAGCTTCCTTTACCCGATATGGCGAGTACGCGTCCTCCCTCTGTGACTACATTTTCCTGATGCTGTTTTGTTCCTGCATGGAACACCAATGCTTTATCATGATTGTGAAGTCCGCTGATCACTTTGCCTTTTTCATAGTCACCCGGATAACCGCCCGATACCAATGCAATGGTAACAGCATGCTGATCGTCAATATCAATGGTCTTACCAGCCAGTGAACCGTTTGCTGCAGCCACAAGTAATTCCAGGAAATCGCTTTTAATGCGAGGCATTACAGCTTGTGTTTCCGGATCGCCCATGCGCGCGTTGTATTCAATAACGTATGGCGTACCGCCAACATTCATCAATCCTACAAAGATGAATCCTTTATAGTCGATGGCATCTTTCTTCAAACCTTCGATGGTAGGTTTTACTACCTCGTCTTCTACGCGTTTCATAAAAGAATTTGTAGCAAACACTACCGGTGATACGGCCCCCATGCCTCCGGTGTTAGGACCTGTATCGCCTTCACCAATGCGTTTATAGTCTTTTGCTTCCGGCAGGATCACATAATCTTTGCCATCTGTCAGGACAAATACCGAGAGCTCTATACCATTTAAAAATTCTTCGATGAGCACCTTCGCACTCGCCTCTCCGAATTTCTTATTTACCAGCATTTCTTTTATTACAGCTTTGGCTTCAGCCTGGCTCAGACTGATGATAACACCTTTACCGGCGGCCAGTCCATCGGCCTTTAACACGATAGGAGGTTTGCAGGTAGCGATATAGTCAAACGCCTGATCGAGCTCCGCAACCTGAAAGGTTCTGGCCTTTGCTGTAGGTATATTATTGCGGATCATAAACTGCTTCGAGAAATCTTTACTTCCTTCAAGCTGGGCTCCTACTTTACCAGGACCAACCATCAGGATGTTTTTAAGCTTTGGATCAGCTTCAAAGAAATCGCGAATACCTTTTACCAGTGGTGCTTCCGGACCTACCACAACAAGGTCTATAGCGTTATCCAGGCAGAATTGCCCGAGCTTTAAAAAGTCTTCAGCAGCGATCGCTACATTTTCGGCAATCTGTGCCGTGCCCGGATTACCCGGTGCAACATAAAGTTTTCCGCACTGCGGGCTTTGCTTTATCTTCCAGGCAAGAGCATGCTCTCTGCCTCCGTTCCCTATAATGAGTATATTCATTGAGGTCAAAATCAAGTTGAATCCCAAAGATAGCCGCGAAATCGGTTAAATAAAACGTCCCTGAAATCGTTAG